>JAQBQC010000215.1 GCA_028287205.1 Gemmatimonadota bacterium | reverse complement strand
AGCAGTCCGAGGCCTTGAAACCGTTGGGTCGCGAACGTCGAGCCATAATCCTCCTTCGCCGCGAACAACACGTCTGCGTCGCTCGAGCCGGTTGCCTTCAGCACCCCAAGGACTTGACTAGGGGTCGTGTCGGCGAGGCTGAATTTGCTCAAATTCACGTTCATGTGTGTCACCAGGTTGGGTGTTCAAATCGTTTCACTTGTGAGCTGTACGGTCCCGACAGGGACCCGATCTCTCCCTCTCGATCCCGACCAGTTGCACTGCCTGCCCGTCCGGTGTTAGCGTGGGCCTCGGAGAAGGCACTCTCCGGGCGACGATCCAGATCCGTTGCTCGGCAGTCCTGTATCGCATTGCGAAAATGCGCGGGGAAACCCGTCATGGCTGACGGAACGCGAAATGCCGGGGCGCGCGGAGCTGGCGATTCGGTCGAAATTTCGGGCGAGCGGCAAGCGCTCGATCTTCTGTTCAGCGTTACCTACGAAGAGCTCCGCCGTCTCGCCGCGACTGTACGACGCAGCGACCCAGGCGCTACGCTCAGCCCGACGATGCTCGTCAACGAAGCGTGGCTCAAGCTCGCGAGCTCACCGCCCATGGCAGTCGCATCGCAACTGCACTTCAAGCGCATCGCCGCTCGCGCGATGCGTCAGGTGCTGGTCGAGGCTGCGCGGCGCCACTCCGCAGACAAGCGCGGATCCGGCGTGGCGTTCATCACCTTCGACGACTCGCTCGCCGCAACCTCGAGCGAGGCTGACGAATTTCTGGCGCTCGACACAGCGCTCGAGGAGCTGCGCGTTGCGCATCCGCGGCAGGCGATGATGGTGGAATGCCGCTTCTTCGGCGGCCTCGACATCACCGAGACGGCGGAGCTGCTGGAGGTATCCGAGGCCACCATCGTTCGAGACTGGCGTGCGACCAGGGCATGGCTCGCACATGCGCTTCACAAGCAACGCTGAGCACGCATCGTCGATCGCAACGGACAGGTACGAAATGGACGCCACGCGGTGGGAACGAATCCAGGATGTGTTTCACAGCGCATGCAATCTGCAGGAGCCCTCACGACGCGCGTTCGTCGAGAGCGAATGCGGAGTCGATGTGGAGCTGATGGCCGACGTTCTGTCGATGCTGCACGAGGACGCTCGCGGAGCTCCCATGCTCGATCGCGACGTGGCGCACGTGGCGAGCCAACTGCTCGGTGACAGCAGGGTGTCCACCGTTCCCCGCAACGAGTTCGGTCGCTATCGCGTGAAGCGCGTGCTCGGCGAGGGCGGTATGGGCGTCGTCTATCTCGCCGAGCGCGATGATCTGGGAAGCCTGGTCGCCATCAAGATTCTGCGCGATGCGTGGCTCTCACCCGCTCGGCGCGAACGATTCGCGAACGAGCAGAGGACGCTCGCCCAGCTGAATCATCCGTCCATCGCTCGACTCTACGATGCGGACGCACTTCCCGACGGTACTCCGTGGTTCGTGATGGAGTACGTGGAAGGCGTGCCACTCACGGAGTACTGCAGCGCGCACGCGTGCTCCATCGCGGATCGACTCACACTGTTTCGTGCGGTGTGCGAAGCCGTGCAGCACGCGCATCGGCATCTCATCATCCATCGTGACCTGAAGCCGTCGAACATACTCGTGAGCAACGACGGCGCGGTGAAGCTTCTGGACTTCGGCATCGCGAAGCATCTGGAGACGCTCGACTCCGCCGCGAATCCCACGTTGACGGGACTGCGGCTCATGACTCCGGCATACGCGGCGCCGGAACAGATGCGCGGTGGACTCGCGAGTATTGTCACCGACGTCTATTCGTTGGGCGTGGTGCTGTACGAGCTGTTGACGGGACGACTGCCCTTCGACCTGGCGCATCGATTTCCGGCCGAGGCGGAAGCGATCATCATCGAGCACGAGCCGGTGCGGCCCTCGGCCGTCGCCCGACGCATCGCTTCCGTCTCGAGCGCAGAGGCACGAATCGCATCCGTGAGCAAGACCGCGTGGGCGGATCTCGATGTGCTCTGTCTCAGGGCACTTCACAAGGATCCGCAGCGGAGGTATCGCTCGGTCGAGGCGCTGACGCGAGACATCGATCATTATCTGCATGGCGAGCCGCTGGACGCCCGCCCCGACAGCACCGCGTACCGAATGGGGAAATTCGCTCGGCGAAACTCGGCAGCACTCTCGGCCGCGCTCCTGATGCTGATGATCGTGGTCTCCATGATCGTCTTCTACACCACGCGGCTTGCGAGCGCCCGCAATGCCGCACTCGCCGAGACCGCGCGCACAATGCGCATTCAGCGCTTCACGATGAATCTTTTCCAGGGCGGAGACGCCGAGACGGGACCTTCCGACAGCCTCCGCGTCGTGACGCTCGTCGATCGTGGCGTGCAGGAGGCGAAAAGCCTGGATGCCGATCCGGTGATGCAGTCGGAGCTCCTTGCAACGCTCGGAAGCATCTACCAGAAGATGGGAAACTTCGGGCGAGCCGATTCCCTTCTTCGAGTCGCACTCGACGAACGCAAGAAGCTGCTGGGCCCCGAACATGCGGACGTCGCCTCCAGCCTGATCGCGCTCGGCTCACTTCGAGACTCCCAGGCGAAGTACGCGGAGGCGGAGCGGTTGATCCGCGAAGGACTCGCGATGAGCAAGCGGCGTCTCTCGCCTGCGGATCCGGTGGTGTTGACGGCGACCACGGCACTCGGTCAACTCCTCGAGGATCGAGGCGCGTACGACCAGGCGATCACCGTGCTGGAAGACGCGGTGCGCCTGCAGTCCACGGATGGCGAGAGCCGCGATCTCGCGGAAACCCTGACGGAGCTCGCCAACAGCCATTTCTATGCGGGCCACTACGCGATCTGCGACTCGCTGAACCGACGCGTGCTCGCGATGGATCGCCGCCTCTACGGGGACCGCCACCCGCACGTTGCCGATGATCTGATCAACCTTGGTGCCGTCCAGCTGGAGCTGGGGCATTTTGCGGAAGCCGAGCGCTTCGATCGCGAGGCACTGGACATCACCGAGCGGTGGTACGGGCGAAACCATCAGGAAACGGCGTCGGCGATGACGATACTCAGTCGTGCGCTCGTCTCGCAGAAGCGCTACGCCGACGCTGCCGATTTGCTCGGGCAGGCGCTTGGCGTTCAGGAGCGCGTGTACGGGCGCGTGCATCCGCGCGTCGCGTCGACGCTGAACGAGCTCGGGAGGGTGGCGGTTTCGCTGGGGCAATTGGACACGGCCGAAGCGTATTTCCAACGAGAGCTGGGCATCTATCGCTCCGTGTATGACGACAAGCACTACCTGATCGGAGTTGCGCTGTCCAACCTCTCCGGAGTCGCGCTCGAGCGAAAGGACTA
>JAQBQC010000205.1 GCA_028287205.1 Gemmatimonadota bacterium | reverse complement strand
GCAGCGAAACCACTCCTACGTCTAGAGCTTCGTGATCAATAACATGAAAGGAGGCAAGCATGCCGCGTGGTGATGAGTTCAACGAGAAGCTCTACCTGTCGGAGCACGATGACGACGAAGAGGACCTGGGGTACGGTGGTGGCGGCGGCGCCTCCTATGATGATGATGACGATGAGGAAGGCGCCGGCTGGGGGATGACGAAGACCACCGGCGAGGATCTCTGGGACAGCACGGACGACGAAGAGGATGAGGACGGCGAGACGCCGGCCGTCGTCGTCGAAGAGGAAGAGGAGGACGATGTCGCCCCCCTCACGTCCGCCCGCGCGTCGCGTGCGGCGAGCAAGGCCGAGCGTCAGGATGCGAAGAGCGCAGCCGCGGCGGCCGGTAACGGCAACGTGAGCTCGTCGTCGGGCGCGCCCGCGGCGAAGAACGCGTCCAAGTCGGCAGCGCCCGCAAAGAAAGCGGCCAAGTCGGCGGCTCCGGCAGCCAAGAGTGCGCCCGCAGCCAAGAAGAGTGCGGCGAAGGCGCCCGCGAAAAAGACCTCCGCCAGGAAGGCGCCGGCGAAGAAGGCCGCGGCAAAGAAGAGCGGCGCGAAAAAGGGCGGGGCCAGGAAGGCATCCGCCAGTAAGGCCCCTGCGCGGAAGGCCGCCAGCAAGGGTGGCGCGAAGAAGGGAGCAAAGAAGGCGGCTCGCCGGAAGTAGTTTCTCTGGTCCGTGCTGCTGTGAACACGGCGGGGAGCGCGATTGCGCTTCCCGCCGTCTTCCTTCGCCCTATATTGATGTCCCATGGCCGAATCGCCTGTCCCACTCCTCCGCGCGCACTCGCGGCACGCGCCGTGGAACTCGCGCGGCCTCGCGGCGCACGCCACGGCGCTCGTCGACGCCGCTGGAATGCGCCCCACGAACGGCGCCGCTCGCGCTGAGCCGAGCGCGCGGGCTGTGCGCTTCTATGTGTCGACGGGGCTGCTCGATCACCCCGACGGTACCGGCACTGCCGCGACGTACGGCTACCGACACCTCCTGCAGCTCCTGTTCATCAAGATCCGTCAGCGCGAAGGACTCACGCTGGAGAAGATCAAGGTCGAGGTCACGGGGCTCACGGGCGACGCGCTCGAGCGTCGTGTCGCGTCGTCGCTCGCGCCGGCGCTCGGCGCGCGCGCCGATGGCGTCGTGGCGGACAACGGCGCGCACGACGCCGTGTGGCATCGCGTGCAGGTGGCGGAGGGAATCGAGCTCCACGTACGCGACGACTCGCCGGCGTCGAGCGAAGAGGCGGTCGTGGCGATGCGGGAAGCGGTGCGCGCCGCCCTCGGGCGCGCGGATATTCGCTAGGGCACGTGCGTCCGGCGCGTCGGCCGCATCACAACCGGTAGAACACCAGCCCGTCCGTCGCGCGTCGCCATCCCGCATCCATGATCGCGTCCGCGTACGCGCTCGCGCCCGCCGGCTCGCCGTTGATGCTCTCGATGCGCGGATCGCGCGCGGCCCGCGCACCAGCGGGCGTTCCGCGCGTGAGATAATCGCCGAGCAGCCGGGCGGCGGCGGTTACGTCCGCGTCCGATGCATCGGTCGCGATCGAGATGCGCCGCCCGCGCCCCTCGGCGTTCATGATCACGATGCCCCGGCGCGTGAGGAGCAGCGCGCCGGCACCACGCGGGCGCACGAGTGAGCCGCGCGCGATCGACTCCAGCGGCAGCGTGTACGGATTCGCCGGATCCGCGGCGGACATCACGATGATCGGCGCGTCGGCGTCAGAGTCGGGCTGCGCGCGCAGCCGCTCCACCGCCTCCGGCAACGCGAACTGCGCGCCGCCCATCCCCTCCACGAAGTAGCCGCGCCGCACCTCGCCGCGATATTCGAGGCGTTTGAGCTCCCGATAGATCGCACGCCACCCCACCGGCGGCCGCTCGCGCCGCCACCAGTCGCGCGTGACGATGGCATAGCGGTCGAGCCACTGTCGCGCGATCTGCTCCGCGTGCTCCTCCTCATCGGGGCGCGTGCCCCACGTGCCGGGCGTGCGCAGCAGCGACCAGCGCCCGACCCATCCGGACACCGGCCCCGGCAAGTCCGGACGTCTCCATTTCGGGAGACGGCGCTGGCTCGGCGGCCGCGAATAGACGGGACGCCCCGGCGTCGCCTCGAAATTCGCCGGAAGCCAGCGCGTGGGGTCCTGCGTCGAATGCGCACCAACGCCGCGCGAGCGTCCGGGCACGGAGCGCGTGCGCACGATCTCGCGCAGCGCTTCCACCGTGTCGTTCGTGACGAGCGACGCCGCCGACAGCTCGCGCAGCGCATCGCGCACGGACAGCGATGAGAGCTGCGTCGCCGCCTGGATGTCGGTGAGGAACGAGGCGCCGTATTTCTCGAGCGCATCGCGCACCATGATCGCGTTCGGCGTGAGCGCCGGCTCATCTTCGGCATCGAGCCAGATCGAGCCCTCGCCGCGCGGAAAAAAGCGCACGCTCGAGAGCGTCGGCACCGAATTCGGATCGGGCTTGCTGCCGCCGGCCCACACCATCGAGCCGCCGGACGCGAGCTGCGCGAGCCACGCGGGATCGTAGCGCTCGAGTCGTCCCGGAATGATGTCGCGCTCCCACGCGCCAGGCGCGCGCGGCAGCCCGCTCATCTGCTGGAGGATCACGCTCACGCCGCTCGCGCCGTCGAGATGCTCTCGTGGATCGAGATGCTGCCATCGCTGCAGAAACGCCGCAAAGCTCGCGAGATCGACCGCCTGGATCTGCTTTCGGAGCGCGGCGAGCGCGCGATTGCGCGCGAGCTCCACCACGCGCCGCGTCGCCCACTCCGGCCCCTCCACCTCGCGGCGAAATCGTCCGCGTACGAGCCTTCCGTTCTCCTCCCATTCGCCGATCCGCTTCTCGATCCACGCCGAGGGCCAGCCGTATCGCGCGTGCACTTCGGCCACGGTCACCGGCCCAGCGAGCGCCAGCCACCGCGCGAGAATCTCACGGCGCGCAATTCGGGGCTCGAGCACCGCATGCAGCATCACGGCCGGAATCACATCTTCGGCGTTCCGCTCCGCCAGCGACGCGCCCGCGCGCACCACGGCAATCGTCTCCGGCGCGCGCGCCGCCGCGTACCGGCCGATCGACTCCGTCAGCACGATGCGCCACTCGGTCACCACCGCATCGCTGGATCCGGCACCATTCGAAACCGCACCGCCGCTTGCCCCATCGCCGCGCGCGACATCGAACGGAATCGCCACCGCGCGACCCGTCTCCAGCAGCTCGGCCATCGGGTCGGTCGCACCGAGCCATCCGTCCGCGTCGGCCACGCGCGCGCGCAGCTCGTCGGGCGTGAGATCGCCCGCACGATCGAGCAGCACCGCAAGCTCGTCCGCCGTCCGCGCCTGACGCCCCGGCGCCGTGCCGCGTCGCTCCACGAGCAGCTGCTCGATCGCCTCGAGCGTGCCCTCGTCCGCGCCCTCGGTGCCCATCACCTCGTCGAGCAGCCCGCGATCGATCGACAGCAGTGCCGCCTGCCGTTCCGCGCGCGGAGTGTCGTCACCATACAGCCAGTCCATCACGAATCCGAACTGCAGACTCGCCGCGAACGGCGACGCGCGCTCCGTTTCCACCGTGCGAATCACGATGCGCCCGGCGCCGATCGCGTTGAGCACATCCTTGAGCGCCGCCATGTCGAACGCATCCTGCAGCACCTCGCGATACGTCTCCACCAGAATCGGGAAGCTCGGAAAGCGTCGCACGGCATCGAGCAGGTCCAGCGCCTTGAGCCGCTGCAGCCACAGCGGCATCCGCCTGCGTGGCGATCCGCGCGGCAACAACAGCGCGCGTGCCGCATTCATGCGAAAGCGCGCCCCGAAGAGCGACGTGCTCCCCACCTCGTCCATCACCCGCGTCTCCGCCTCCTCCGCGGAGAGATGCATGAGCGCGGACAGCGGCGCCGTGCTGCCGAGATTGGGCAGACGCAGCATGATCCCGTCGTCCGTCGTCTGCACCTGCACCTCCATCCCCGGCAGCGCCTCGCGCACGCGCTGCGCCAGCGCCATCCCCCACGGCGCATTCACGCGCCCGCCGAATACCGAGTGCAGGATGATCCGGAGCGCGCCCATCTCGTCGCGGAACTGCTCGATCACCATTGTCTGATCGTCAGGAACCACGCCCGTTGACGCGCGCTGCTCGGCGATGTACGTCCGCAGCGACTGCGCGCACGCCGCGTCCACGCCGTAGCGCGCTTCGAGCCCGGCATTCACCGAATCGTCATCGACGGCCACCACCGCGAGCTCACGACGGAGCGCGCCCACGCGCTTGCTCAGCGGCACGGAGCGCGTCGCGAACTCGCCGTGCCAGAACGGCATCCGTGCGGGCGCGCCCGGCGCCGGAGTCACGATCACACGATCATGCTCGATCGCCCGGATGCGCCACGTGGCGGAGCCGAGCTGGAACACGTCTCCAACGCGCGACTCGTGCACGAACTCCTCATCGAGCTCACCCAGCCGCGTGCGATCGGCGAGGTTCACGGTGTACAGCCCGCGATCGGGAATCGTCCCCCCGGAGATGACGGCCATCATCCGCGATGCGCGTGTGCCCGCGAGCCGATCGTTCACGCGATCCCACGTCATGCGCGGCTCGAGCTCCGCCGCGAGCTCCGACGAATATTTGCCCGACAGCATCGAGAGCACCTCATCGAACACGGCGCGCGTGAGGCGGTGATATGGATAGGAACGGCGCACGAGCGCGAACGCATCGCCCGCCGTCCAGTCATCGACGCTCACCATCGCAACGATGCTCTGCGCCAGCACATCGAGCGCGTTCTGAATCGCGCGCGTGGGCTCGACATCCCCCGCGCGCATCGCCTCCACGATCGCCGCGCTCTCCACGAGGTCGTCGCGGAACGTCGGCACCAGCACACCGCGGCTCACGGCGCCCAGGTTGTGCCCCGCGCGCCCCACGCGCTGCAGCCCAGCGCTCACGCGCTTGGGACTCTGGAGCTGAATCACCAGATCGACGGAGCCGATGTCGATGCCCAGCTCGAGTGAGCTCGTCGACACCAGCGCGGGGAGCTCACCCGCCTTGAGCGCGCGCTCGAGCTCGAGCCTCCGCTCGCGCGCGAGCGAGCCGTGATACGGTCGCGCGAGCTGCTCCTCGGCCAGCGCGTTCACGCGCGCGGCGATCCGTTCTGCCTGTGCGCGGTTGTTGACGAACACCAGTGTCGTGCGCGACTGGCGGATGTATTTCAGCACGAGCTCCGCCACCGCCGGCCACACGCTTCCTCCCACCTCGCCGAGGTCGGGCACGGGCGACACCACGCGGAGCTCCATCGCCTTCACGAGCCCGCAATCGACGATCGTAACCGGGCGGAACTCGGGCGCCGCACCGTCCTCGCCCGCCGCGCGCATCCCGCCAAGAAAGTGAGCGACTTCCTCGAGGGGGCGCTGCGTTGCCGAGAGTCCGATGCGCTGCACGGGCGATTCCACCAGCATCTCGAGCCGCTCGAGCGTGAGCGCGAGGTGTGCGCCACGCTTCGTCCCCGCCACGGCGTGAATCTCATCGAGGATCACCGCGCGCGCCGCGCTGAACATTCCGCGCCCGCGGAGGCTCGTCAGCAGAATGTTGAGCGACTCCGGCGTCGTGATCAGAATGTGCGGCGCCTTCCGCAGCATCCGCGCGCGTGCGGATGCCGGCGTGTCGCCCGTACGCACGCCGATTCTGATCTCCGGAAATTCCTTTCCTTCAGCCTCGAAGCGCGCGCGCAGCTCGGCCAACGGCTGCTCGAGATTGCGCTGCACGTCGTTGCCCAGCGCCTTGAGCGGCGAGATGTAGAGAATCTGCACTGCGTTCGGCAGCGGCGACTCGAGCCCGCGCACGATGAGCTGGTTCAGCTCCCACATGAACGCCGCGAGCGTTTTCCCGGTGCCCGTGGGCGCGAGGATCAGCGTGTGCTCGCCACTCGCGATCGCCGGCCACCCCAGTCGCTGCGGCTCGCTCGGCGCCCCGAACCGCTCGGCGAACCATGCGCGAACGATCGGATGAAAGGACGCGAGCGGTCCCGCGGCGGCGCGGCGTGGCATCCTGAAAGTTACGCCACGCGAGTCGCTACAGCAGCCGCGCCATCGCGGAAGAGCCCAGCTCGAAGAATCGCTGAATGAGCCCGCGCTTCTTGAAGTCGGCGAGCGTGATCTCCTTCGAATACTTGATGTCGTTCAGAAACACCGAATCGAGCGTCGCGCCAACGCTGGCGTCGAGGACGTTGAGATTCGACTCGTTGTTGAAGACCATCGAGCGGTTGTCGAAGTTCATTGTCCCGATGCTCGACCACATCCCATCCGCGACGAGCGTCTTGGCGTGCATCATCGTGGGCGCGAACTCGAAAATGCGCACGCCGCCCTTCAGCAGATCGTCGTACTGCTTTCGCCCCGCGTAGCGCGTGATCTTCACATCGGTCTCGGCCCCGACGGTGAGGATGCGCACGTCCACGCCGCGCTTCGACGCCTCCACGAGCAGCTGCTTGAAGTCGTGATTCGGCACGAAGTAGGAGTTCGTGATGAACAGCCGATGGCGCGCGCCCGCAATGCTGAGCGCCAGGAACCGCTCCGCGGGCGTGCTTCCGATCGTGGGCTGCGCGTCGAGGAGACCGGCCGTCTCCGCGGGCTCCTCCTTCAACGGCTGTTGTGGAAAGTATTTCTCGCCGGTGAGCAGAACACCAGTCGCCTCCACCCATCCTTCCGCGAACGTCGACTGCAGCTGCGACACCGCCGGTCCGGTGAAGCGCACATCCGTGTCGCGCCACTGATCCTTCGTGTGTCCGTTCCCCAGCCACTTGTCCGCGATGCCGAAGCCGCCGGTGAATCCCACGCGTCCGTCGACCACGATCGCGCGATTGTGAGAGCGGTTTTGCAGCTTCTGCATCTCGTACCAGTGCACCGGACGAAAGACCGCGGTGTGGACACCCGCCGCCTTCAACGTGTCGACATAGCTCTTTTTGATGTTCTGTGCGCCAAAGGCGTCGGTGAGCAGGTGTACGGATACTCCGCTGCGCGCCCGCTCCTGCAGAATCGCGGAGAGCGTGTCGGCGATCTTCCCCGGCTCGAAGTAGTACATCTGGATGGTGATCGTCTCCTTCGCGCCGCGCAGCTCTTTCCAGATGGCCGGATACGTCTGTTCGCCGTTGAACAGCACCGTGACGTGATTCCCGTCTGTCAGATGCGTGCCCGTGTACATCTCCATGGTACGCGTGAACAACGCATCGCCCACGGGCGGCGCTGCGCTGCCCACGCCCTGCAGGTGCGACAAATGGGAGCCGTGGAGCGTGAACTCCATGCCGATGATGGTGAACAAAATGAGAAGCAGTGCGCCCGTAGCGATTGCCACTTTCTCGAGCACACTGCGTTTCTGATCGTTCGCCGGCTTTGCCTTCGACGAGCGACGAGTCGTCTTTTTCATGACTGGTCCCAATGCAAGGCTGACGCCGCTCCGGAGTGCGCGTGGACGAGAATCCCCTCACTGCCATCCTCGGCCGCGCCCACG
>JAQBQC010000203.1 GCA_028287205.1 Gemmatimonadota bacterium | reverse complement strand
CGAGCTCCGCCTCGCGATCCACGACCGCGCTTTCGCGGCGCGTAATGTCGCTCACCCGCCGAGCGACTTCCTTCTCGCGCTGGTCGAGAATGTCGATCTTGCGGTCGAGATTGGTGTCGCGTTCCTGGACACGCCGCTCGCCGCGCTCGATCTCGTCGCGCCGCTTCTGCGCCTCGGCCTCCCAGCTTTCGCGCAGCTTGATCGTCTCTTCCTTTCCAGCCACGACAGCGGCCTTGCGGAGCGCCTCGGATTCACGCGTGGCCTCGTCGATGAGCCGGCGCGCGACGTCTTCGGCCGTGGTGCGGGCCGCGACCTGCGCCGCATGTTCCACGCGTCTGCCGGCTGAGCGACCCACAAAAAAAGCCACCGCGCCGGCGACAATGATGCCAAGGGCCAGCGCGGCGTCGATTACGATATGGTTCATATGTATCTATAGCTCCACACGACGGCGACGTCGCGATCTCCGGGGAAACACCGCCACGCGCGTAAAGTCAGCGCGAAGGCCACTGCCCATCAACAACGTCAAACAGCGTGAGGCAAACGAGGCTAACCGCAACGATTGCTTGACAATACGCGTTGCGGTGTCGCTGCCGAGAAATTACGTCTACTCGGTGAAAAAGGCCAGACCCAGCGGTGGGGTCCCGGCGTCAACCGCCCCGTTTGCCGGGTGGAAGCAGCCGTCGGAGCTCGCTGGAGATGCCGTGCATGCGCTCCGCGAGCTCTTCGCGGCCGTCGCGAGACTTGAACAGCTCGTCGGTGATCTCGAGGGCGGCGAGAATCGCCGCCTTGTGCGATTCGACGGTCGCACCGGCGTTCATGACGCTGCGAATGGCCTCGTCCACGTACTTCGCCACGGCGCGCGTGTGCTCGGCAGGCTCATCGCTGCGAATCGTGTACTCCTCGCCGACGATCGTCACCTTGACCGAAGACTTGCGGCTCATCGGTGTGCCTCCGACTCCTGCTGCTGGCGAAGAAAGCGGAGCTTCTCGAGCAGCTGCTTCGTGCGCAGGCGGGCCGCTTCGAGCCGCTCGCGCAGCTCGCGATTCTCCTTGTCCAGCGCCGCCGCGTTCGCGCGGCCGCCCGTGGTGGGCACCGCCTTGAGCTTGGCCTCGGCCTCGTGCGCGCGGCGACGCCACCCCGCCATCTCGTCGGCGAGCGCCATGATCAGGTGCTCGAGCTCCTGGAATGCGACCAGGTCAGGTCGTTCGCTGTCTGACACTTAGCTCTCCTTCGAGGGTTCGCAGCACCTTGTCGCGACGACCGGCGACTTCCTTGTCACGTAGAGTGCGTTCCGGATGGCGGAAGGTCAATCGCCAGGCGACGCTCCGAAATCCATCCGCGATCCCTGCGCCGCGATATTCGCTGAGAAGAGCCAGCGACTCGAGCAGCTCACCGCTCGCCTCCCGGATGACGGCTTCGACGCGCGAGGCGGGCAAATCGTTGGGCACGAGCAGCGCGATGTCGACGAAAGTCGATGGCGTGGACGGAAAGGGTCGGAATCTGAATTGCGCTTCCGAAGCAGCAGTCGACGTGGACTCCAGCTTTGACTGCCCGGGAGGCGCCACGGGGTCCGAGGACATGCGTGCGAGCGCGATCTCGACGGCGAATGCCGCCGGCGCCCACACGGGTGCATCGAGGGCAAGGCGTCGCACCGAGCCCCGCAGCTCGCCCGCGATCGCGATCTCCCACAACACATCTCCGCGCCCCGCATTGCGCAATTCGAACACTGCGCCGCCTGCGATAGTCGACGCAAGCAGCTCCCCGAGTCCCTTCGCATCCCACTCGTCGAAGTCCGGCGTGTTCGGCTCGGACCAGTGCGGCGGATGCCTGTGGCCCATGACGATGGCGGCGACGCGCATCTCCTCGAGCGGGAGCCCCTTCGGCGACGGTTGGAAGGCGCTGCCGATCTCGAACAGGCGCACGTCGCGATGGCGCTGCGCGAGATTGTGCTCGACACGCCGCGCGAGTGATTCCGTCAGATCGCGGCGCAGATACGCCTCATCCTCCGCCATTGGATTCGCCAGGCGCACGTGCGTCTCGTCACTGCCGCGCACGAATGGCATCGAGAGCGCCTCGAGCAGGCCGGCGGACACACACGCTTCGCGTACGCGGCGCGTGAGCACGGCGAGTGGAGAGTCCGGCACCGTACTGCGCCGGAACGGCCGCAGCTCGTTCGAGAACGAGTCGTAGCCGCGAAGACGCGCGATCTCTTCGATGAGATCGACGTTCTGCCTGACGTCTGGGCGCCAGGTTGGAACCGTGACGGACGCGCGTCCATTCGCGAACGGGCTCACCGTGAATCCAACGGGCGTGAGCAGCTTCGCGATCTCCGGCTCGGCGACGGGCTCGCCGAGCAGTCGCGCGACGTGCGCGCTGGCGAGCGGGATTGCGGGCGCGGGCTTGGGCGCGGGATACAGATCGATGGGTGCGCCCTCGATGCTTCCGCCGGCAACTGCGATGAGCAGCTGCGCGGCGCGCGCGAGTGCGCGCGGGATGCCGTCGATGTCGATGCCGCGCTCGTAGCGATAGCTGGCGTCGGTGGAGAGCTGCAGCGCGCGGCGCGTGCGGCGCACGCTCGCGGGATCGAAGTACGCGACTTCGAGAAAGATGTCGCGCGTCGCGTCGCTCACTTCGCTCGTGCTTCCGCCCATCACGCCGGCGACTGCCTGCGCACTCGTGGCATCCGCGATCACCGTCATCGACGGGTCGAGCTTGCGGTCCACGCCATCGAGCGTGCGCAGCGTCTCGCCTACGTGCGCGCGACGGATCACGACGGCGGAGCCGCCGAGCAGCGCTGCGTCGAAGGCGTGCATCGGCTGCCCGACCTCGTGCAGCATGTAGTTCGTGACATCGACCACGTTGTTGATCGAGCGGCTCCCCACGGCCGCGAGTCGCTCGACGAGCCACGCCGGGCTCGGCCCGATCGTGACGCCGCGAATGAGCACGCCCGCGTAGCGCGGACATCCTTCCGGATCTTCGAGCTTCACTCGAATCCCGCCGGCCGCGCCCTCGTTAGTCGCACGCACCAGCCCGGGCACGGTGGCGTTCGCGCCCTCGAGCGCAGGCAGCTCCGCGCGGCCACTCGAAGCCGCCGCGATCTCGCGCGCGACGCCAAGGTGCGACAGCAGATCGGGCCTGTTCGGTGTGACATCGATGACGATGCGCGTGTCGCCGGCGGGAACGGCTTCGAGAAAGGGCGTGCCGGGCGGGAGCGCGGTATCGAGCTCCAGAATTCCGTCGTGCTCCTCGCCGAGCGCGAGCTCGCGCGCGGAGCAGAGCATCCCGTTCGACGTCGCGCCGCGGATCTTGCGCTTCTCGAGCTTGAGTCCACCCGGCAGGGTCGTTCCGGCCGCAGCGAACGGATACTTCGCGCCCACCTTTACGTTCGGCGCGCCGCACACGACGTCGAGCAGCTCGCCCTTCCCCGCGTCGACTTTCGTCACCCAGAGATGATCCGAGTCGGGATGCGGGCCGGCCTCGACGACCTGTCCCACGACGACGCTCGCGAGATCGGCGCGCAGGCGCACGAGCTCATCGACGGGACAGCATCGCGCGGTGATGAGATCGCGAAGCTGCTCGGGTGTGTAGTCGAAGGGAACGATCGCGCGCAACCACTCGTACGATGCGTTCACTGTGCGAACTGCTCGAGGAAGGAGATGTCCGAGTCGTACTCGATGCGAATGTCGGGAATGCCGAAGCGCTGCAGCGCCATCCGTCCGGGCCCCATGCCGAATGCCCATCCTGAATACTTCTGCGCGTCGACGCCCGCGGCCTCGAGCACGCTCGGATGCATCATGCCGCAGCCGAGGATCTCGACCCATCCGGTCTGCTTGCACGTGGCGCAGCCGGCGCCGTTGCAGATGCGGCACGCCACATCCATCTCGGCCGAGGGCTCAGTGAATGGAAAGTAGCTCGGACGGAAGCGGGTCTTCGTCTCGCCGAAGAATCGGTTGGCGAAATTCGCGAGCGTCGCCTTCAGATCGACGAAGGAAATTCCCGCGTCGACGGCCATCCCTTCGATCTGCGCGAACATCGGCGCGTGCGAGGCATCGAAGAAGTCGCGGCGGAAGACGTTGCCCGGCGCGATGATGCGGATCGGCGGCGGATACGACTGCAGCGTGCGAATCTGCACGGGCGACGTGTGCGTGCGAAGGAGTCCGCCGCGCTCGAGATAGAGCGTGTCGTGCATGTCCATCGCGGGATGATCCGGCGGGAAGTTGAGCGCGCCGAAGTTGTACCACTCGTGCTCGGCCTCGGGCCCGGTCGCGATCGTGAA
>JAQBQC010000198.1 GCA_028287205.1 Gemmatimonadota bacterium | reverse complement strand
GCGAGCTGCAACTTCTGCGGATCCCGATGGGAGACGACGAGACGTTTCAGCGCCCCGTTCTCGAGCAGATCCACGACGTACCAGTCCGCGAGCGCCGGCAGCACCACGTCGGTGAGCGCGCGGAGCGTCTTCTCGTAGTCGAGTGAGGAGCCGAGCAGCTTGCTCGCGTCGACCAGAATGCGCTGGCGCGCCTCGCGCGCCTTTCGCTCCGTGAGGTCGCGCAGATACGCGGTGAATATCGGATCGCCGGGGAGTGGAACGCGCGTGATCGCGAGCTCCACCGGAAACTCGGTGCCGTCGGCGCGGATCGCCGGCAGCTCGAGGCGCTGGCCGAGCACCTTCGCGTCGCCCGTGGCGAGGTAGCGAGCCATGCCTGCTCGATGCGCGTCGCGAAGCGCTGGCGGTACGATCACGTCGGCGATCGGCACACCCAGAACGTCGGCGCGGTGATGGCCGAAGGTCCGCTCTGCTGCGTCGTTGAATTCGAGGATGCGGCCGTGATGGTCGATCGTGATGACGCAGTCGAGCGCAGACACGAGCATCGCCGCGTTCCGCGCGCGCGCATTGCGCTCGGCCTCCTGGAGCTCGACGCGCTCCGTAGCATCGGCAAATGCGCCGACGAAGTGCGACGGCGCCGAACCGGAGCCCACCACGAGCGAGAGTGCGACCTGGATCCATCCTGATGCGCCGTTGGCGCAGCGGAGGCGCTGATCCCACGTGCACGTAGCTAACGTGCCGGAACGAAGCTCGGCGAAAGCGGCATCCGCTGCGGCTGTTTCGCCGACGAAGGCCAGGTCGTCGAGCGCGTACGTGAGCAGCGTGTCGCGGTCCAGCCCGAGCATCGCGCAGAGGCGCGCGTTGCAGCGAGTGAAGCGCCCGGCGAGCGTCAGCTCCGCCAAGCCGACAGGTGCGAGCTAGAATGCGAGGTCGCTCGTCATGCAGGCTCTGCGAATGCGATCAGTCGTTCCCCCGGGTGAATGTTCGACAAATACTGATTGAGCGACCACAGCCGCGCAAGAAATCGGCCTGCGCATTTTCCTGATAGCGAGGCCGCGGGACGACGCGCGGAGATCTACCCTCGCCGCAGCCGGATCGTGAACGTGCTCCCCACGCCGAGCGTGCTCTCCGCCGTGAGGTCACCACCCATTCCGCACGCCATGTCCCGGCTGATCGAAAGACCCAGCCCCGTTCCCTCCACGCGTGAGGCGTGGCTGCTCTCCACTTGCACGAACGGCTCGAACACGTGCTCCAATCGATCGGCCGGAATGCCGACGCCGGTGTCGGCGACCTTCAGCTCGACGAAGTCTTCGCTCTCCGGGGCAACGGTCGCCTCGATGCGCAGACTTCCACCGTTTTCCGTGAACTTCGTCGCATTCGAGAGAAGATTCAGCAGGATCTGCTCGAGCTTCTCGCGGTCGGCGGCCGCTTTCAGCGTGAGCGGCACCTCCACGTCGTAGCGCAGCCCTTTCGCGGCGATCTGCGGCTCGATCATCGGGAGCGTCGCCAGCACGATGTCATTGAGCGAGATCGACTGCAGATCGTAGTCAACGCGCCCCGCCTCGATGCGCGCGAGATTGAGCAGATCGTTGATGAGACGGAGCAGATGTTGCTGGCTCCGCGTCACGCGCCCCAGCGCCTCCGTCTGCGCAGCCGTGACAGGCCCGTGCACGCCCATCTCCATCAGCTGCACGTAGCCGCCGATCGCGTTGAGCGGAGTACGAAGCTCGTGGCTCATCATCGCCAGGAATTCGCTCTTCGCGCGATTCGCATCCTCCGCGATCGTGCGTTGCTTGTCCAGCTCGAGCGCCTGGATCACCAGCTTCCAATGGGTGTCCGCGAGCTCCGTCGCCTGTCGCTCCAGGAGCGCGTTCGCGTTCTCCGTCTCGCCTCGCTGCACGTTGGCAGCGGCGGTGGCCTCCTCGGCAACGCGTCTCGCCTCGAGCAACGCATCCTCGAACTTGCGCCGCTCGATCACGCGCATCAGCACGGCGTCGGTTACCCACTCGCCACGGCGCTCGCGGCGAATTGCGTTGGCGAGCACCGCGACATCCTCGCCACTCTTTCCGCGCAAGAGCAGGAAGATCTCATTCGCACGACCGTGCAGACGGAGCAGCGGGAAAAAATGCGTCTGGTAGAAAATGCGGCTGCCCACCGCGAGGACGGACTCGATGTGCTTGTCGAGCAGCTCTTCGCGGGAATAGCCGAGCATGTCGAGCAGCGTGCGGTTCGCAACGCGCACGTGCCCATCGTCGAGAAAGGACACGAAGCCGCACGGCGCTTCGTCGAGCAGTGGATCCAGCCCGGCCACATCGCTCGTCATGCGCTCGCCGACAACCGCAACCTCAGCCGATTTGGGCAGCGCTCTGCACACCATCAACCGGCGCCTGCAAATACTCGCGCATGACGGCGATGGTCTCCTCCGGATGACTCATGTGCGGACAGTGTCCGGTGGCGCGGAGCGTTTGCAGCGTGCTTCCCGGCAGCTCGCGGCTCAGATAGTCTCCCACCTCGCTGGGCGCGATGATGTCTTCAGAGCACTGCATGATCAGCGACGGCACCTGCACCGCGGCGAGGTCGGCGCGATTGTCCGCGAAGAAGGTCGCCTCGGCGAATCGCCGCGCAATCACCGGATCGGTGGAGCAGAAGCTGGCCTCGAGCTCCGCCGTGAGCTCGGGACGATCCGGATTCTTCATGATCGCGGGCGCGAGAAAGTTCGCCCAGCCGATGTAGTTCTTCTCCATCGTCTCGAGGAGCCCTTCGATGTCCGCGCGCTCGAAGCCGCCCACGTAGTCGGGTGCATCGTTGATGTAGCGCGGCGACGGACCGATGAGGATGAGTCGCTCGAACAGCTCGGGCGCGCGGTTCGCCGCGAGCAGACCGATCATGCCGCTCACCGAGTGCCCGACGAAGATCACTTCGCGGAGATCGAGTGCGCGGCAGACGTCGAGGATGTCCTCCGTGTAGCCATCGAGCGTCGCGTAGCGCTCAGGATCGTAGGATGCGAGCTCGGACTTTCCGGATCCCACGTAGTCGAAGAGCACGATCCGGTAGTCGTTCTCGAACGCGGGCGTGACGAAGCGCCACATGTTCTGATCGCACCCAAAGCCGTGCGCGAAGAGCATCGGCTGTGTACCACGCCCGAAGACTTTCACGTTGTTGCGGGACAGAACGGGCGAGACCATTCGAACCAACCTCGAGCGGTGACTGGAGCCCTAAGTTTCGCGTCTCCGGGTGGCAAAACAAACATCTGGGGTGGTCCGGGCTCCTGCGCTCTCCTGGCGAGCTCTGGAGCTCAGTGCGAGGCGGTGGACGTACGGCGACCCGCTACTTCGGGACGTAGCCGTACTTCTTCAACTCGTCCGCCTTCATCGAGACCACATCGATGTGCAGCGGAATCGCCTCGAGCGGCTTGTTCGTGGAATCCTTCGGTGCGGACACGATGGCTTCGACGACGTCCATTCCCTTGAAGACCTGCCCGTACACGGTGTAGTGGTCGTCGAGACGCGCGAGCCCGTTCTTGTTGGCGACGATGTAGAACTGGCAGCCGGCGGAGAGCTGACCTGGATTGTCATCACGTCCGGCACCGACCGCGCCGTACACGTGACGCAGGCTCGGTTTGAATTCCGGCGCGAGCAGGTATGGTGATCCCGAGAAGCCTTCCGGCGTGTCCGGGCACCCGCCCTGCGCGACGAAGTTCTTGATCACGCGATTGAACGTGAGCGAGTCCCAGTAGTGCGACGACGCGAGCTTGAGGAAGCTCTCCTTGTGATGCGGCGTCTGATCGTGGAGGACGAACAGGATCTCTCCCAGGCGCGTCTCGATGCGGCCGACCTGGTATGTCTTTCCCGGCGCGCGGGTGAAGGCAAGCGGAATCGCGAGGAGCACGACGAGCAGGAGACGGCGCATGGTTGGGCGGGGTGAGAGGCCTGAGGCGGCGGCGCTGGCGGAGTCGTCAGAACGAATCTACCAGCTTTGTCGCTCTCCGCACCGCCTATCTCCTCGTGGCTTCGACCGGCCCGCGCCGTCCATCACTCACACAGGCTCGGGTGCCCTCACCACAACCAGGCCGCGAAAGGATCTTCTGATTCTCACGCGCCAGAGCCAGTACAGCAGCGCCGCGAGCACCACCAGCGGCGGAATCACGAGGAGAGGGAAAATCCGAATCGGCTTGGGAAAGACCTTCGCCTGTCCCAGAAAGAACGAGAACGCCGCGATGAGCAGCGCCGTGCACATGCGCCACAGATGCCGCGCGAGTCGAGGCGTGCCGCGAATGGCGCGAACGCCGCCCGATCGGAACATCCGAAGATCGCCAATGCTCGCCAGGAGCGCGATCACGCCGAAAACGAGAAACGGCGCCGACGGCATTCCATTTAGCTTGCCGCTCGGACTCGAGATTGCCGCAACCCCGAACGAGAACAGCGCGACCGCGACGGCCGACACCACGAGCATCAAGCCGATGTCCAACCGAAGCGATCCCGCGGAAGGTGGACGCACCGTAGTGAGCCCCGTGATCACGAGATAGGCCGTCAGCAACGCCATGGGGATATTCGCCACGGGTACCACGTTCCACACAGCGGCCATGATGGCGCCGAGAAGCGTCATCGCGAGCATCGCGTAGACGAACAGCGTGCCGCTCGTGCGATGGAGCCTCGCTCCTTTCACGACAGAGAGCGCAAGGAAGCCCGTAACGAGTCCGAGGCTGCCCGCGATGATGTGCAGCGTCATCACCGTCATCCGCACGGACATCATCCCTCCTACGAGCGCATGGTGATCGCCGGGTCGATCCGCGCCGCGCGCATTGCCGGAATCCAGCAGGCGACGATGCCGATCGCCGCCATCATCGCTGCCACTCCGATGAACGTGGTGGGATCGTGCGGCGCGATGCCGAAGAGCAATCCATGAATGACATCGGCGGCGAGGTAGGCGCAGGCAACGCCCGACACGAGTCCGATCGCGAGCAACACGCCGCCCTCGCTCAGGATCATCCGCTGCACGCGACCGCGATCCGCCCCGAGGCTCATCCGGATGCCGATCTCGTTGGTGCGCGCGCTCACCGAGAACGCCAGCACGCCGGCGATTCCCACAGCCGCGATGATCACCGCGAGGATTCCGAACGACGAGACGAGCGCCGCATTGAGACGGCGAGGCGAGACGCTCTGGTCCTTGATCTGCGCCACGGTCATCACCTTCTCGATCGGCGTTGCCGGCGCGATGCGATGCACGATCCGCGTCGCCGCGGTCGCAAGCGCCGCGACGTTGCTGTCGGCGCGGATCACGAGCCCGCCACCGAACGCGAGCTCCTGCTCGAAGGGCGAGAAGATCACGGGTCTGGGCAGCGCATCGAGACCGCCATCGCGTGTATTGCCGACGACGCCCACGATGGTGCGCCACTCGCCGCTGATCGGCGTGAATCGCAACACATCTCCCGTCCATGCGATACGCTTTCCCAGCGGATCCTCGTGCGGGAAATACTTGTCGACGAGCGTTTGATTGACGATCACGACGCGCTCGGAGCCCTGCCGGTCGCTCGAGGCAAACTCTCGTCCCGAGATCAGCGGAATCCCCGCTGCGCGGAAGTACTCGGGACTGGCGGTACGAAACTCCGCGCTCGGCGCTCCCTCTCCGGACGCGAGAGTCTTTCCATCCGCCTTGACGTCGAACTTGACATCGGAGCTGCTGAGCGGCAGCGGCGAGCCGACGCCAGCCTCGATGACTCCTGGCAGTGCCCGAATCTCGCTGCGCATGCGCTCGTAGCGCTCCTTCGCCAGCGCATCCGCCTGCTTGTCGAGCGCTCCCGAGAAATCCAGGAGCTGCACCCGCATCGTGAGCACCTCTTCGGTCTTCAATCCGGTATTCACATCGGAGAGCCGAACCATCGTGCGCGTGAGGAGCCCGGCACCCGCGAGCAGCACGACAGAGACGGCCACCTGCGCGATGACGAGGCCGCGCTGCAATCGCTGCTTCCGCAAGCCGCCGCTCATCCGTCGCCCACCCGCCGCAATGATCGACGCGAACGTGCCCTCCTGCGGCAGCGACGCAACGAACGAGAGCAGCAGCGCGAGCGTCACAGACAGCGCGAGCGTGAAGCCGAGCACCGTGGCGTCGAGCCGGATCTCGTTCGCGCGTGGCGAATAACGGCTGGCGAGCGAGACGAGCAGGCGCACGCCCCCGATCGCGATGAGAACCCCGAGCGCGGCTCCCACCAGCGTGAGCACGAGATTCTCGACGAGGAGCAGCCTCCGCAGCCGCGCGACTCCGGCGCCGAGGGCCGCGCGGGCGACGAGCTCGTGCTCTCTGCCCACACCGCGCATGAGCGTGAGGTTGGCGACGTTAGCCGCAGAGATGATCATCACGAACGCCGCGGCGCCCATGAGCAGCAGAAGCGTCAGCCGCGCCTTCTCGCCGAGTGCCTCCTTGAACGGGATGACCGCGACGCGGTAGTGCGACCCCGGGTTGTACGCCTCCTTGAACTCGCGCTGCATGCGCGCGTCGACGGTCGCGACCTCCGTGCGCGCCTGCTCCATGGTGGCACCGGGCGCGAGCCGCGCGATCATCTCGGTCATGCGATGCGTGCGGCCCTGCACCATCATCGCGCTCACGTGGTGCTCACTGATGGCCATGTTGAGCAAGCCATCAATGCGGTCCGGAAAGAACGGCGCGGCCTGCATCACGCCGATCACCGTCACGGTCTTCCCGTCCAGCTTCACCTCTCTGCCGATGATGGTGGAATCGCCACCGAAGCGACTCTTCCAGAGCTCGTACGTGAGCACCATGACCGGGGGTGCTCCCGCCCCGTCGTCGCTCGCGCGCGTCACCCTCCCGAGAATGGGTGACAGTCCCATCACATCGAAGAAGTTACCCGTGACGAGCCCGACGTCGATGTGCACCGCGTCGTTGTCAGTGCGCAGGGTGAGCGTCCACGGAGAGTATTCCGCGATCCCGCCGAGCGACGGGGCACCAGCGCGAAAGTCGTTCACCTCGGGAACGGAGAAGCTCACATTTCCTCCGCCGGCTCCATCCATCGAATGACGGAGGTAGAGCAGCCGGTCGCCATCGCGATGGGGAAGCGGCTTGAGCAACACGCCGCGAACGACGCTGAAGATCGCCGTGTTCGCGCCGATGCCGAGGGCCAGCGTGATCACGACGACGGCGGTGAACGCGGGCGTGCGTCGCAGCGAACGGAACGCATATTTGTTGTCTGCCGCGACGCCGTCGACCCACGGGAGTCCGCGCTGATCGTGAACCGCCTCGGCCGCCTGCGTCAGTCCTCCGGACGCCATGAGCGCATGCCGGCGCGCGTCGTCGGCGTTCATGCCACGGCGGACATTCTCGGCGGTCTCCATATCGAGATGCGACTGCAGCTCGTCGCGGAGATCATCTTCAGCGGGGGTCCCCGCAAGAAAGCCCGAGATGCGCGCGAGTGCGGCGCGAAGGAATCTCATGGCGCCTCCCGTCGCGGCGCGAGAAACGCAGCGATGAGGTCGCTGGTGCGCTGCCATTCGCGCGTCTCGCGCGCGAGCTGCTTGCGCCCTGCGGCGGTGAGCGCGTAGTACTTCGCGCGACGATTGTTTTCGGACTGCCGCCACTCCGCCGTGACGAACCCCTCCTGCTCGAGCTTCAGCAGCGCGGGATAGAGCGTGCCGTAGTTGAGCGTGATGCGGTTCTCGCTCGTCTCCTCGATCCGGCGAGCTACGCCGTAACCGTGAAGCGGCCCGAGCACTTCGAGGGTTCTGAGAATCATCAGGGCAAGCGTGCCCTGCTTCACGTCCATCTTTTCCGGCATCGCCCCGTCCTATGGGATTCCTATATGACGGTAATGTGGATTGACGGATCCCGCAATAGGCCGTCTTTTTTTGACTCGCGATCCGCACCGCCGCGCGTGCATCGGCGCGAGTCGCAACGTGGGCGCGAAGCTGGAGAGCTCGCCTCAAGATCAACGAGCATCACGATAGCAGCGTGCGGCATGTTGCTCCGCTAGTTAGGAGTGCCTAACGTGGAGTGCGCTTAGGAGCGAATGAGAATGAATGAGTAAGAAGACCGACCGGACCAAGCAGATGCCGCCTGGCGTGCCGGCAGCGAATCAATCGGAAAACCCAGCAGCGTCGCGGGAAAACGAGGATCGTTTCCGTGAGCTCACGGATGCGCTCCCCATCGTCGTCTGGACGGCGGCACCCGACGGCTCGATCACGTTCGTCAGCGATTACTGGCGGAGGTATAGCGGTGTCGACTTTCGCGGCACACCCGCTTGGTCCACAGTGCATCCCGACGACCGGGAAGGAACCGTAGCAAAGTGGCTCGCAGCGGTCCGTGCAGAAGTGCCATTCGAGAACGAGGCACGCCACCAGAGCCGCGACGGCGAGTACCGCTGGTTCCTCACGCGTGGCGTGCCCATGCGCGATGCAGCCGGAAAGGTCACGTCATTCGTCGGCACAATGACCGACATTCACGACCACAAGCTGACAGAGGATGCACTCCAGAAAAGCGAAGAGCGCTTTCAGCTCGCCACCGAGGCGGTCGTTGGATTTTTCTACGATTGGGACGTAGTGAACGATCGCGTGGTGTATTTCGGCGGCACGGAGCAGGTATTCGGCTTCAGCCTCGACGAAGTGCCCGGGAGCGAGTGGTGGATCTCGCGCATACATCCGGAAGACGCGCCCTCCGTCAAGGAGAAAACTCGGCGACACCTGGAGGGCGACGCCCGCCACTTCACCCAGAAGTACCGGTTTCTACACAAGGACGGGCACTACCTCCACATCGTAAGCACGGGCCGCATCGTCCGGGACGCGAGTGGCCGCGCGATTCGCCTGCTCGGTGGCATCACCGATATCTCCGAACGGCGAGGGCTCGAGCTGGAGCGCGAGCGGTTGCTCAGCACCGTGCAGTGGGAGCGCACGCGCCTGCGGGAGATCTTCGACGCCGCACCGTCGTTCATAGCACTCACGCGTGGCCCGGATCACGTCTTCGAGTACGTGAACGAGGCGTACTACCGTTTCGCCGGGCGCCGAGATCTGATCGGCCGCCCAATGTACGACGTCTTTCCCGAGGGCCGGCCGCAGAGGTATCCCGCCATTCGCGAGCGGGTGCTGCGCGAAGGGATCACGTTTGTGGGAACGGAGATGCTCGTCCAGCGCCGCAGCGCCGATGGGCGCACGATGGAAGATCGTTTCGTCGATTTGACGTTGCTCCCGTTCACCGAGCCCGATGGCACGCGATCCGGAATCGTTCTACATGGTATCGACGTCACCGCGCACGTGCACGCGCGCCGTGAGATGGAGCGACTCCTCGCGGAATCGGAGCGAGTTCTCGCGGAATCGGAGGGAGCGATCCTTCTCGAGCACCAGGCGCGCGCCGCAGCGGAGACGGCCATGCGCCAGCGCGATCACGTGCTCGACGTGGTCGCGCACGAGCTGGGCAGCCCGCTCAGTACGATCGCCATCTGCGCGCGCGTTCTCGCCATAGGCGACGCGGCCTCTGCGGCCGAGACTCTGGCGACGGTCGACTTGATCGAGCGCTGCGTGGGATCGATGCAGAGATTGATCCGCGACCTCTCGGACGTGGCCAGCATCGAAACGGGACGCCTCGCGCTCGACCGGCGCGCCGAGGAGCCCGCCACGCTACTCGCTGCCGCCACTGAAATGTTTGCCGCACGGGCGAAGAGCGCGGGCGTCGAGTTTGAGACACGCGTGATCCCCGGACTTCCCGCCGTTTCCGCGGACGCGGGCCGCGTGGTACAGGTGATAGGCAATCTCCTGTCAAACGCGCTACGGCACACCGCCAGCGGCGGCCGCGTCAGGCTGTGCGCGAGGCGCGGTCCGGCGGGGATTCGTTTCGCCGTGAAGGACACCGGTCCAGGGATCGCCGCTGAGGACGTGCCGCACGTGTTCGATCGCTTCTGGCACACGCGCTCCACTGCTCTGCGTGGCGGCGGGCTCGGCCTCCCGATCGTGCGCGGCATCGTCGAGGCGCACGGGGGATCTGTAGAGGTGACGAGCACGAGCAGCGAGGGAACCATCATCAGCTTCACGATTCCCGTCGCGAGCTGACCCGACATCCGTGTTCGTAGTTCCTGCGAGCGCTCTTGCGCGCTATCCGCCTCGCAGCACGTCCATGGGCTCGAGTCGCGACGCGCGCCGCGCGGGCAGATAGCTCGCGACGAGCGCGACGATGCACAACATCACGAGCACGCCACCGAACGCGACCGGATCGGTGGCGCTCACCGAATAGAGGAGCGTCTTGAGCACGCGAGTCGTCGCGAGCGCGGCGACCGCGCCCACCGCCGCTCCGGTCAGCGCCAGCGCCACTCCCTGCCGGATGACGAGACGCACGATGTCGGATGCATGCGCGCCGAGCGCCACGCGAATGCTGATCTCGCGCCCGCGCTGCGCGACGAGATACGAGATCACGCTGTAGACGCCAAGCGTGGCGAGCAGCAGCGCGACACCGCCGAAGACGCCAACGAGCAGAAGCATGAAACGCTGACTCGCCACGGAGCGCGCGATGATCTCCTCCACGGTGGAGAAGCGCATCGGCACGTCCGTGCGAACCTCGCGAAAGGCCCGGCGTGCCGCAGAGGTCACAGGCGCGCGCCCGGTCGACGCGATGATGACGTTTATGTCCGCACCGGTGCCGGGCCGCTGGCGATCCGACACGTAGACAGCCGGTTGCGGATCCGCGGCGAGATCCTCCTCGCGCACATCACCGACGACGCCGACCACCGTCATTGGCGTGAGATCGCCGTCGATGTTGCCGAACTCGATCACCTTGCCGAGCGCACTCTCGCCGGGCCACTGTTTCTTCGCGAGCGACGCGCTCACGATCGCCACCTCGGGCGCACCGGCGCGATCGGCGTCC
>JAQBQC010000252.1 GCA_028287205.1 Gemmatimonadota bacterium | reverse complement strand
TTTCGTCATATCTTGTGCAGGATTCCGATTCTGGAGTCCGGCGCCAGTTTCGCCTCTCTGACCCCCCGCTTCGTTGTCCACGACCGCCCCCCAAAAGACCTGTCCGCAGTGCGGCAGCACCTACGACATGGACCAGCGCTTCTGCCCGCGCGATGGGTCCACGCTGCGTGCGCCACCGGGGAGCGATCTCGTTGGCTCCATCCTCGCCGACCGCTATCACGTGATCCGCCGAATCGGAGAAGGCGGGATGGGTCAGGTGTATCTCGCCGAGCATGTGAAGATGAAGCGGAAGAGCGCGGTGAAGGTGCTGCTCCAGGGGATGGTGCACGATCCCGACGCGATCTCGCGCTTCAATCGCGAGGCATCGAACGCGAGTCAGATCCAGCACCCGAATGTCGCCGCCATCTACGATTTCGGTGAGACGCCCGAAGGGCTGATCTATCTCGCGATGGAGTTCGTCGACGGAGAGCCGCTCACCAAGATCATCGAGCGTCACGGCGCGCTCACCGCCGCGCGCGCCGCGGACATCGGGCAGCAGGTGGCGTCCGCGCTCGAAGCCGCGCACGACATGGGCATCATCCATCGCGATCTCACGCCCGACAACATCATGATCGCGCGCGGGCGCGCGGGCGAGGATGTCGCGAAGGTCGTCGACTTCGGAATCGCGAAGGCGATGGAGGCCGACGATCAGAAGGTGACGAAGACCGGTCTCGCCATCGGCACGCCGGAGTACATGTCACCCGAGCAGCTCGGTGGCGACCAGCTCGACTCGCGCACCGACATCTACTCACTGGGCCTCGTCACCTTCAACATGCTCACGGGGCAGCTGCCATTCCCGAGTGTCGTGTCGCGCGAGGCGCTCATCATGCGTCTCACGGAGAAGCCGCGCACACTGGCCGAGATTCGGACCGATGTGCAGTGGCCGGCGGAGCTGCAGACCGTGATGGACAAGGCGCTCGCGAACCATCCGGCCGACCGCTATCAGCACGTGAGCCAGTTCGGGCGCGAGCTCGTCACCGCCGTTGCGACGATGCCGGAATCCGCGTTCACGAGCACCGGCACGCTCGAGCTCTCGCCCGTTTCCGCCACCATGAAAACCGAGCTCCGCCCTCTTGGCGGCGGCGGCGCGTCGCGTCGCGATCGCACGAACGATGAGCTTCCGCTTCCCGAGCTCGAGCGGGAACGATCCGGAAGCCCGGTCGGGCTCATCTTCGGCGTGCTCGTGCTGCTGCTGCTCGGCGGTGGTGGCGGGTGGTGGTACTGGAGCACGCACCAGGTGAAGCCCACGATCGCGAGTGCCTCCGCTCTCGCGCCGGCGACCGCACCACCCGTCGCGCCAGTTCCGGACAGCGCCGCGAAGGACAGCGCGAGCACCGCGGCACCGCACGATTCCACGCCGGCCGCGGCCATCCCCGTCGCCGACTCGGCTGCATCGAAGCCAGCCGCGGCCGAGCCGCCCAAGAGCACGATCCCGCCGGACCAACTCGACGATCTGCTTGCGCCCATTCGCGAAGATCTCAATGTGGGCAGGCAGCGGATGAACGAGGGCGAGTACGACGGGGCCGTCGTTCGCTTCGGCAACGCGCAGGAGAAGATTTCGCCCCTGGCGAAGAAATACGCGGATGTACCGCAGATTCGGTCGTTGCGCCGTGAGATCAACGAGGCACTGTCACAGAATCGCGCCGCCTGCAAGGCGGAGCGTGATCTGGCACTCTCGCACGGGAGCGCGTCGGCGCCCGAATGCCCCTGAAGGCGATGTCCGGTGTTGGTGGGATTTTACGCTACTATCACGTAGCGGGCCTCCAACATCACCAGAAGCCTCCGGAAATCGCACCTGGACCGCCTTCGCTGGCAAAGTAGCATTCAGGGGGTTGCGGCACCCCGGCTTACAATGAATCATGTGATCCCTGTCACGCGCCTGAAACGACGTGGAGCGCGTTGCGCAGCGGACGCTCGCGCACCAATCGAATTTTTCCTTACACGTCGGCATCGAGCCGCTCGTGAAGTACGCAACTCTTTACGGGCCCGCATGTTCGGAACCGTTGTACGGATGTCGTTGTGATGACCAGCCGAATTGGAATCGTGGGAGGCGGTGCGCTCGGGATGACACTCGC
Source organism: Gemmatimonadota bacterium (assembly GCA_028287205.1). Lineage (GTDB taxonomy): Bacteria > Gemmatimonadota > Gemmatimonadetes > Gemmatimonadales > Gemmatimonadaceae > FEN-1250. The sequence continues at coordinate 5,717 of JAQBQC010000252.1, read as the reverse complement.
GCTGCGGTTGCGCGAGCAGGGCCACGAGGTGGTCGTGCTCGAGGGCGCGCGCACGGCCGGCGGCCTCGCTGCATCGCAGCAGATCGCGGGCTACACGTGGGATCGCTTCTATCACGTCATCCTGCAATCGGACCGCGACCTGCTCGCGCTGCTCCGCGATCTCGGAGTTGGCGAGCCGCATTGGGGCGTGACGCGCACGGGTTTTTATACGGACGGCGTTCTGTATTCGCTCTCCACGAGTCTCGAGTTCCTCGCGTTCCCTCCGCTCTCGCTCATCGACAAGATGCGCCTCGCCGGTACCATCGTGTACGCGTCGCGCGTGAAGAACTGGCGTCCGCTCGAAAAGATCCCCGTCGCCGACTGGCTGCGGAAGCTCAGTGGCAAGCGCACGTTCGAGCGCATCTGGCTTCCGCTGCTCAAGAGCAAGCTCGGAGAGAACTATCGCATCGCGAGCGCCGCGTTCATCTGGGCGATCATCGCGCGCATGTACGCCGCGCGCCGCTCGGGCCTCAAGCGCGAGCAGTTCGGCTACGTCGAAGGCGGCTACGCAACGGTGCTCGCGCGCTTCGAGAAGCATCTCGAGCAGAAGGGGATCGAGCTGCGCACCGGCGCTCCCGTCACGGCGGTGCGCGACTCCGGCACGGAAGCCGAGGTCACCTTCGCCGACGGCACGTCGGCGCGCTTCGACCGCGTCATCCTCACGATCGCCGCGAATCGCATTCCGTCCCTCGTGCCGCAACTGTCGCACGCCGAGCACGAGCGGCTGGGCCGCGTGGTCTACCAGGGCGTGTTGTGCGCATCACTGCTGATGAAGAAGCCGCTCGCCTCCTTCTACGTCACGAACATCACGGATAGCTGGGTGCCGTTCACCGGTGTGATCGAGATGACCACGCTCGTGGACAAGAAACAGTTCGGCGGCAACAGCCTCGTGTATCTCCCGCGCTACCTCGCGCAGGACGATCCATTCTGGAAGGCACCGGACGACGAGGTGCGCGAGACCTTCCTTGCCGCCCTCGAGCGGATGTATCCGGACTTCACGCGCGCGGATGTGATCGAGTTTCGCATCGCGCGCGCGCGCGACGTGCTCGCGGTCTCGACGCTCGACTACAGCGAGACGACGCTGCCGCCGGTGCGCACCTCGCTCGCCAACATCTTCGTCGTGAACTCCGCGCAGATCGAGAGCGGCACGCTCAATCTCAACGAGACCGTCGGGCTTGCGAATCGCCAGGCCGCCGTGCTCGCCCCGTTCCTCGATGCTCCCGAACGAGCGGCCGCCCATGTCTGAGCGTCCGCTGTGCAGCATCTCGCTCGACGTCGACGATCTCTGGTCGTACATGAAGATTCGCGGCGATCAGCGCTGGGTCGAGCGCCCGTCGTATCTGCCGACGTTCCTGCCGCTCGCGCTCGACACGCTCGAGGAGCTCGGCCTGCGCATCACCTTCTTCGTCGTCGGCTTCGATGCCACGGTGGACAGCAACGCCAACGCGCTGTCGTCGCTCGTCGCCCGCGGGCACGAGGTGGGGAATCACTCCTTCGAGCACGAGTCGTGGCTGCATCTGTACACGCGCGAGCAGCTCACCGAGGAGATCATCAACGCGGAGAATGCGATCGCGGCCGTGACGGGTGAGCGCCCGCGCGGCTTCCGCGGCCCCGGCTACAGCTGGAGCGAGACGCTGCTCGAGGTGCTCGCCGCGCGCGAGTACCTGTACGACGCGTCCACGCTGCCCACTTATCTCGGGCCGCTGGCGCGCGCGTACTACTTCGCGACCGCCGGCAAGGGAATGTCGAAAACCCCCGAGCGCAAAACGCTCTTCGGCACCTTCCGCGACGGGCTTCGGCCGTCGGGCGCGTACGAGTGGGCGCTGCGCAACGGACAGTCGCTCCTCGAGATCCCGGTCACCACGATTCCCGGGATCAAGGCGCCGTTCCACTTCAGCTACCTGCTCTTCCTCGCGCGCAAGTCCGAGGCGCTCGCGTTCGGGTATCTGCGCACGGCGCTCGCGGTGTGTCGCGCCGCGAGTGTGGAGCCGAGCTTCCTGCTGCATCCGCTCGATCTCATGGGCGGCGACGAGGTGCACGAGCTGGCGTTCTTCCCGGGAATGGATCTGCCGTCGAAGCGCAAGCGCGAGCTGTTCTCGAAGGCGCTGACGATTCTCGCGGAAGACCACACGCCTGTGACGATGTCCGCGCACGCGAGCGCGATTCGCGCCCGTGCACGCCTGGCACGCCGCGTTCCGGACGCCGCGCCCGCCGCCGCTACGCCCTCTGCGGCGAGGTAGACGACCATGTGCGGAATAGTTGGCGTCGTGCATTTCGATGGCACGTCGGTAGAGCAGCCTGTGTTGGCGCGGATGGCGCATGCGATCGCGCATCGCGGCCCCGACGGCGAGGGCGCGTACGTCTGCGGGCAGGTCGGCTTCTACCACAAGCGCCTCTCGATCATCGATCTCGTCAGCGGCGACCAGCCGATGACGGCGGAGGATGTGACGCTCGTCTTCAACGGCGAGATCTACAACTACGTGGAGCTGCGCGAGCAGCTCGTGCAGCGCGGCCACACCTTCCGCACGACGTCGGACACGGAGGTCATTCTCCGGATGTACCACGAGTACGGCGAAGCGTGCGTCGAGCAGCTCAACGGGATGTTCGCCTTCCTGCTGCACGACCGCTCGAAGAACATCGTCCTCGCCGCGCGCGACCACTTCGGGATCAAGCCGCTCTACTTCTATTCCGACGAGCGCCGCATGCTCTTCGGGTCGGAGATCAAGGCGATTCTGGCGCACGGTGACGTGAAGGCCGGCGTGAACCGCACCTCGCTCAACGACTACCTCACATTCCAGTTCGTGATCGGTGAGGACACGCTGTTCGAGAACGTCGGCAAGGTGCTCCCCGGCTACTACCACGTCGTGAACCTGAAGTCGCGCGACGTGCGCCGCGTGCGCTACTGGGAGCCGAGCTTCGTCATCGATCCGTACCACACCGAGGAGTACTTCCTCGTCGAGACGCGGCGGCTGCTCGAGGACTCGATCCGCATCCAGATGCGCAGCGACGTACCGGTGGGCGCCTATCTCTCCGGCGGGCTCGACTCGAGCATCGTCACGGGCTTCGCCGCGCGCGCGTACCAGGGCGGGCGGTTCAAGACCTTCACCGGTGCCTTCGACGAAGGCCCGGCGTTCGACGAGCGCCCGTACGCGCGCGCGGTGGCCGAGTCGGTGAACGCGGAGATGCACACGATCATGCCCTCCGCGAACGACTTCGCGGATGTGCTGCACAAGCTCGTGTACCACATGGACGAGCCGGTGGCCGGCCCCGGACTCTTTCCGCAGTACATGGTCTCGCGCTGCGCCGCGCAGCACGTGAAGGTGGTGCTCGGCGGACAGGGCGGCGACGAGATCTTCGGCGGATACACGCGCTACCTCGTGGCGTATCTCGAGCAGGCACTCAAGGGCGCGATCTTCGAGACGACGGAGGAGCAGGAGCACATCGTCTCGCTCAAGTCGATCATCCCGAATCTGCCGGTGCTGCGCGCGTACGAGCCAATGCTCACGCAGTTCTGGCGCTCGGGGCTCTTCGAGCCGATGGATCGGCGCTACTTCAAGCTCGTCGATCGAAGTGCGGGCGCGCTCAGCCTCTTCACGGACGACTTCCGCTCCGGCTACGAGACCGACTCGGCGTTCGCGCGCTTCCAGACCGTGTTCAATCACTCGGACACGCTCTCGTACTACAACAAGATGACGCACTTCGACATGGTCGCCTCCCTTCCCGCGCTGATGCACGTGGAGGATCGGGCGAGCATGGCGAGCTCGCTCGAATCGCGCGTGCCGCTGCTCGACCGCCGGCTCGTGGATCTCGTGACGAGCATGCCGCCGAAGATGAAGTTCAAGGGCGGCGAGCTCAAATACCTGCTCAAGCGCGCTGCTCGCGACATGGTCCCCGACCAGGTGATCGATCGCAAGGACAAGATGGGATTCCCGGTGCCGCTGCACCTGTGGATGAAGGACCGCACGCGCGACATGGTGACGGACATGCTCCTGTCCTCGCGCGCGCGCGAGCGCGGGATCTTCGACACGAAAGAGATCGAGAAGCTGCTCACCAACGAGGGCGCCTTCGGTCGCCGCGTGTGGGGCGCGCTCAGCATCGAGATGTGGTTCCGTCAGTTCGTCGACCAGAGCTGATCGCTTTTCAATTCACCAGAGGGAGAATCGCTGCATGCCGCTGACGTGGAAGGGCAACGAGATCGCAGACTGGCACGTGAAGAAGATCGCCGTCGTCGGACCGGGAATCGTGGGAATGCCAATGGCGGCACTCCTCGCGCACGCCCGCATCCGCGAGGGCGGTACCGAGCCCGCCAAGGTGCTCGTCGTCCAGCGCAACTCGCCCACGTCCGGATGGAAGGTGGACGCCATCAACTCCGGAAAGTCGCCGATCGGCGGTGTCGAGCCAGCGCTCGACTCGATCGTGGCGGAGTCCGTGGAAGAAGGGCTGCTGAGCGCGTCGTACAGCTACGACGATCTTGCCGACGCTGACATGATCCTCATCTGCACGCAGACCGACAAGAACGGCTTCGCACCCGAGTACGGCCCGCTGTTCGAGGCGCTCGAGGGGATCGCGACCGCGCTGCAGAAGAAGCCCGCCGGCAACGTTCCCGTCGTCGTGTTCGAGTCCACGCTCGCGCCGTCGTCGATGCTCACCGTTGTGCGCCCGCTCTTCGCGAAGTACGGGCTCCACGACGGCCGCGACATCCTGCTCGGCAACTCTCCGAATCGCGTGATGCCCGGCCGCCTGGTCGAGCGCGTCGCGCGCGCGGACAAGCTCGCGGGCGGGCTGCACCCCGGCACACCGGAGCTGATCGCGCGCCTGTACGCGCGCATCGTCACCGGCGGCATCGTCTATCGCACGAACAGCCTCACGGCCGAGATCGTGAAGACGCTCGAGAACGCGTATCGCGATGTACGCATCGCGTACGCGGCCGAGGTGGCGCGCTACTGCGACGCGCACGACATCGACTTCTTCGCGCTGCGCGACAAGGTGAACGCCAAGGTCGCGCGCGGCGATGACGCGAGCGCGGATCCGCGCGCCGTGCCGTCGGGCGCGCTGCTCGTGCCCACGGTGGGCGTTGGCGGCCACTGCCTGCCCAAGGATGGCATTCTCCTCTGGTGGCGCGCGATCGAGGCGAAGGAAGACACATCGAAGAGCCTGATCCTCGCGTCGCGCACGATCAACGACGAGTCGCCCGCCGCCACGCTCGCGCTCGCGGAGCGCCGTTTTGGATCGCTCAAGGGCAAGCGCGCGGCGCTGCTCGGCGTCGCCTACCGCTTCGACTCCGAGGACACGCGCAACTCGCCCACGCTCGTACTCGCGCAGGCGCTGCTCGACCACGGCGCGGACGTGGTGCTGCACGACCCGTACGTGCACGAGCGCGATCAGAATCTCGCCAAGACGAAGCTCACGTCGCGCTTCACCACGAATCTCGACGCGGCGCTCGAGGACGCGGACGTGATCTTCCTGTGCACGGCGCACGGCTACTACCAGGAGCACCGCGCCAAAATCGAAAACGCGCCGGCGGCCGGAATCGTGGATGCGTGCAACCTCTTCGATCCCGCGACGCTGAACGGGATGCGCGATCGCTACACGGGCATTGGCCGCGGCAAGAACGCTCCATCCGCCGCGTTGGTCGATGTCGCCGTCGCGGGATTCCGCGCCGTGGAGATGGGCGTCGC
>JAQBQC010000156.1 GCA_028287205.1 Gemmatimonadota bacterium | reverse complement strand
AGAACTCCATCGCGCCCGCCTCCCCGTAGTTCTCTCCCACGAGCACGACCTGCGCGCGCTTCTCCGGCGGGAGCGAGTCGTACACGCGCGCGACCGCCGTCACCAGCTCGGGCCATCCGAGCATGTCCGCATAGTCCTGCGGAAGCTTGAGCGCGACACCCCTGTTGGTCGTCGTCGCGCCAGACATTTTCGAGCGCACCGCGAACGCCGCGGTAGTCTCCTTCGAGAAGATGGGCAGCTCGAGCGGTGCGCCGATCGCGCCGAACGCCACAAGCATCGCGATGGCAACGGCGCGCGTAGCCATCGCGACGCCCGCGGGACGACGCGCCGTCCAACGCTCGAACACGACCGCACCCGCGGCGAAGAGCGTGGGATAGATCGGGCCGATGTAGTACGACTTCCCGTGCAGCACGAGGAGCAGCATGAACGCGCCGATGCACGTCCATCCCACGGGTCTGAACGCGCGCATCCGCTCGGCCGCCACGAGATACAGTGCGCCAGCGAGCGCGAGCAGCGCCGCCGCTCCGAGATAGAATTGTCCACCCACGAATGACCATACCGACACGTGCATGAGCTGGGAGTGCTGCAGCTCATTCATTTGCGACACCACCGGGTAGCCGAGCACCACCTGCCCGACGATGCTCGGGCTTCCGATCACGAACGCAATCACTGCCGCGAGCCACGGCCAGGGCGTGAGAAGCACTCGCCGCTGCGGGGAGACGATGATCGCGACAACCAGCGCCGCGCCGAAGAACAACAGGCTGAACTTGGTGAGCAATCCAAGTCCGCACGCGACGCCGAGCACGATCCACCATCGCGGCGCCGTCGAGAGCGTGTCGTCGCTCGGCGCGCCCGCGCACAATCTCACGAGCGCGTACAGCGCCAGCGTCCACCAGAGCTGATCCAGCACCACCGGCTGAAAGAGATCGCCGGTGCGAAGAAAGAGCGGGCTCGTTGCCACCGTCACCGCCGCGAGCACCTGCGCGAACCTGCCGCCGCCGAGCTCGCGCGCGATGACTCCCGCCATCAGGACGAGCAGCCCCGCACACACCGCGGGGGCGAAGCGAATCGCAATCATGGAATCGCCGAGCACAAAGCGCTCGGCTTGCGACAGCATCGCGATAAATGGGGGGAAGTCCATCCGCCAGAGTCGCAGGTGCCTGCCCATCGCCATGTAGAGAAATTCGTCGCGCTGAAATCCGTACGGCGAGAATCGATTGACGAGAACGTGCAGCGCGACGGTGGTCGCGCTGAGAACAGCGAGCCAGCGCCCAGCGAGCGGTGGGCGTGACGTCGAATTGGGATCTGTTGTCATGTCCTTCGGGAATCAGGAGGTCGGGCGGCTGAGTGCCCTACGTATCGCCCGGCTCCCAGGGTTCAGTCGCGCGGCGCAATCCCCAGCCAGCGCTCGAGCCCCTCGCGGCGGGAGCGGCTCACGCGCAGCCGCACGCCCCCTTTCATCTGCAGCTCGTAGTCCCCGCCGCCGCCGCGGTGCAGCGCCTCCACGAGATCGAGCCGCACGATCACCGAGCGGTGGACGCGCATGAACTGATTCGGATCGAGCCGGTCCTCGAGCGCCTGCATCGCTTCGCGAATCACATAGCGCCGGTCGCCCACGTGGAGCTCGGCGTACGGCCCCGCGGCGCTGATGTAGTCGATCTGCGTGACGGGGATCGGCTTCACCTGCCCGTGCGTTTCGACGGCAATGCGCTCGAGATATTGTACGCTTCCCGAAGCGCCGGGCTTCGGCGTCTGCGGGCGAGGGCCAAGCTCACTCTCCCGCAGCATCCGGATCAGCTGCGCGCGCGCGCGATCGACGCCCTCGAGCGCCAGCGAGCGACGCGCGCGCCGAAACGCCTGCTCGAATCGCTCATCGTCGAACGGCTTTACGAGATAATCCAGTGCAGCGACATCGAACGCCTGGAGCGCATACCGGTCGTATGCGGTGACGAAGATCGTCATCGGCATCCGCTCTGCGCCAATCTCCTTCACGACATCGAGCCCGTTCTTCCTGGGCATCTGCACGTCGAGAAAGATGAGATCCGGCTTCAGCTCCCGAATCGCCTTCACCGCGGCATCGCCATCCGCCGCCTCGCCGATCACTTCGACGCCGCTCTCATTGCGCACCAGGTCGCGTACGCGGAGCCTGCCCAGCGCTTCGTCGTCTACGATCAGCACGCGGATGGGAGGAAGTCCCGAGAGTGGCGTTGGCTCGGGTAGGTCAGCGTCCGTCATTCGTCGATTCAGATCCCTCCACGCGCAGCTCCGCGCGATCGCGCGTTGCGGGCAGGCGCACCTCCGCGACCGTCAGCTCCTCCGCATTCCGCGAGAGCAAGAACTGTCCCGCTGTGCCGTACAGCTGTTCGATTCGTGCCCGCGTATTTCGCAGCCCCACGCCACCACTCTCCCCGTCCGGGGCGTCGGCCTCACCCGGCCCATTGTCGCTCACGCGCAGCACGAGCGTATCCCCATGCAGCAGTGCCTCGATCTCGATGCGTCCCGGCTCGGTCATCTTCTCCACCCCGTGCCTGATCGCGTTCTCCACGAGCGGCTGCAGAATCATACTCGGAACCATCACGTCGAGCGCCTCATCATCGAGCATGCGCAGCACGTTGAGTCCGGGAAAACGCACCTGCATGATGTCGAGATAGCGATCGAGCAGGTCGAGCTCACGGCGCAATGTAATCTCGGGCTCACGTGCGCCCTCCATGCTGTAGCGCAGCAACTCGCTCAGCCGCGTGATCATTCTGCGCACGCCGCGAGGATCGCGCTCGACGAGCGATGACACCGCATTGAGCGTGTTGAACAGAAAGTGTGGATCGAGCTGGCTGCGCAGCGCCTCGAGTCGCGCCTCCGCCAGCTGCGCCTGCAGCTGCGTCGCCTGCTCGCGTCGCGCGCCGAGCCGAAGCGAGTAGGCGCGCGCGAGCCCTGCGGCGAGCACACCGAGATAGATCACGAGCGCGTTGATGAATCCGAACCAGAGTGGAGGACCGTGCCCGCTGCCACTTCCGCCTCGGTTGGATTGTCCATTCCTCAACAGGTCTCGCAGCTCGTGGCCGAACACGCTCACGCCGAGCGCGACGACGATGCCGAGTAGCGAGAGCAGCAGGAAGTTCGTGCCCCGCGATATCCGCTCGGATCGCGCGCGGCCCGCGACCGACATGATGAGTGGTGTCAGAAGCGCCCAGAGGGTCGCCTCCGCGAGCGCGATGATGATCCACGTCGTGAGCGTGCTATCGGGTCGCCGTTCGGGCGGGCCCGGATCGAACGCATGGTTCGCGATCGTGAGCAGCGCGTAGATCAGCCAGAAGCCGACGATGAACGAGATGTCCCGTCGCGTGAGCGGAAAGTGCTCCATCGGCGAGGCGCTCCGTGGAGTCGCGTCGCTCGCATCGACGTTGGCCGACCGAAATGGGGTGGATGTCACGAGAGAAGGATATGCCCTTTGTCCGTGCGCGCGAGGGCTCGTGTCACGAGTGGCACGCCAGTGTGCACGGATTGCACGGGCGCTCGGGAGTGCCGCTCGTGACGCCTGCACGGCGATTCGGAACACGAGCGTGCAACTCATGACATACCAGCAACTTACGCCGTTGGAACGCGTAGAATTCTTTGTCGGGCTGAAGCGACTCGCGAGCTGCGCGGGCCCCCGGCGAAGCGAGCGACCATTCGATGAGGCGGGGCTGGTATGTCGACGTTCAACAGGCTGTTCACCGGATCCGTGTTGGCTGCTGCGCTGTTGATGCTGGCTCACAGCGGCGCATGGGCGTGGCGTTCGGCTCGCTCGATCGATGCCGCACAGAAGAATCAGATCGAATCGGTGATCGCCATGACGTCGAACGGCTCGTCGGCTCTTCCGTCTTCACTGGCCGCAGACTCCTGCGCGAAGGCCACGCATGCCTCCGCTCGCTGACCGGTCGTGCACTTCCTCGTGACAATCCAGCACTCGCGGCAACGCGAATCGGCAATGGGTCCATAGAGCTTCACCGCGACGAACGTCGCACTGCAAGGAGACGCAATGAAGAAGAAGCTGATCACGGTCGCCGTCGTGGCGATGGCAGCAGTCACCAGCGGATAC
>JAQBQC010000051.1 GCA_028287205.1 Gemmatimonadota bacterium | reverse complement strand
TCGCGCAGGTGCGGCAGCGCCGGCTGCTTCGCCGCCCTCACGCGCGCGGGCGATTTCCCTTGCGCGATCTTCGGTGCCACCTTCGACACTGCCTTCCTCGCCACGGCTTTCTTCGGCGTGATCACGGCCTTCACGACCTCGCGCGCGATCGTTTTCGCGACGCGCTTGGCGACTTTCTTCGCCACTCCCTTCGCTTTCATGACGCTCTCCTTCGGCGTAGGCGCTGGCGGATCTCCGTCGCGCTCAGCGTATTGATCACATCCGATGCTTCGAGCCACCCCTTGCGCGCGATCCCGACGCCAAAGCTCATGTTCGAGAGCCCGCGCGTCGAGTGCGCATCCGGGCCGATCTCGAAAGAGCACCCCAGCGACTTCGCGAGCTGCAGATGCCGCCAGTCGAGATCGAGGCGGTGCGGATCGGCGTTGATCTCCACCGCCACTCCCTTGTCCGCCGCCTTCTCGAGCACTGCCTCAATGTCGATCGCGTACGCATCGCGGCTCAGCAGCAGCCGCCCCGTCGGATGCCCAAGGATCGTGACGTGCGGATCGTCCAGCGCGCGCAGCACCCGCTGCGTCATCGTCTCCCTGTCCATCGAGAAGCGCGAGTGCACCGACGCGATCACGTAGTCGAAGCGATCGAGCAGCTCCTGATCGTAGTCTATCTGCCCATCGGCGAGAATGTCGGCCTCGACACCCTTGAGCACCAGCACTCCGAGATTGCTTGAATTCAAGCGATCGATCTCCTCGTGCTGCGCGAGCACCGCGTCGGGCTTGAGGCCCCCAGCATAGAACGCCGACTGGGAGTGATCGGTGATCCCGATGTAGCTCCAGCCGAGTGCGCGCGCCGCCTCCGCCATCTCGGCGATCGTCGCCTTGCCGTCCGAGTAGTCGGAGTGACAGTGGAGCACGCCGCGAATGTCGCTCGTCTCGATCAGCGTCGGGAGCGCGCGCGCACTCGCTGCCGCGACCTCGCCGCGCCCCTCGCGCAGCTCGGGCTCGACGTACGCGAGATCGAGCGCATCGAAGAGCGTGCGCTCATCGGGCACGGGGATGCGCGCGCCGCTCGCGTCGCGCAGCTCGTTTCCGGCGAGCGAGAGCCCGCGCGACGACGCATGCTCGATCATCTCGCGCTCGTGCGAGGCGCTGCCCGTCGCGCGCCAGAGCGCCACCGCGAAGCTCTCCGGCGGCACGCAGTGCAGATCGAGCACGGTGCCATCCACGAACTGGATGGTCACCGCGTCGCTCCCCCTCGCTTCCGCCTCGCGCACGCCTGGCGCGCGCGCGAGCTCGGCCGCCACACGCTCGGGACTCTCGCACGCAGCCACGACATCGATGTCGCGCACGATCTCGGTGCGACGACGCAGCGAGCCGCCGAGCATCGCCGACTCGACGCCGGGATGCGCGCGCACCGCCGCGAGCACGGGCTCCGACTCCGCGAGCGCCCGCGGATAGAGCATGTACGCGCTGTTCTCGCGGAGGTACGTGATGCCCTTGAGAATCTTCGCCGCCGTTCCCGGGCCGAACCGCGGCAGCTTCGCGAGCCGGCCATCGCGCGCGGCATCCTCGAGCTCCGCGAGCGATGCCACCCCGAGCGCGTCATGAATCTTCTGGATCTTGGCGGTGCCGAGCCCCGGTACGCGCAGCATTTCGAGCAGCCCCTCCGGGATCTCGCTGCGCAGCTGCTCGAGGTAGCGCGACTCCCCGCTTTCGACGAGCTCGCGAATGGTCGACAGCGTGGCGGGACCGATCCCTTTCAGCTCCGCGAGCTCGCCGGATGCGAGTGCCGGCGCCAGATCATCGGTCTGGACCGCGAGTATGGCGCGCGCCGCGTTGCGGTACGCAGCGCTCTTGAAGCGGTTCTCGCCCTTGAGCTCGAGGAAGTCGGCGATCTGCGACAGCGCATGCCCGACCGAGCGTGGGTCCATTGCTCACCGCACGCGTACGTACGGCAGGTGGGTTGCATCCTTGCTGGGATCGTCGGTCACGCGCTCGAGGCGATCGGGGTGCGTGTCGAGATAGTGAAAGGCGCGGATCACGAGCGCCTCGAGCTCGCTCGTCGTTGCGAGCGTGCGATATCCCATGCGCTCGCCTCCCGGAATCGCATTCGCGTACGGCACGTCCTCGGCGCGCCACGGTCGCGCTGCGCGCGTGGCCACTCTCAACGGATCGAGATCATCGCGATACGACACGAGCGACACACCCGGGCGGTCGGGACGAAGCCCCAGCACCATTTGTGCGCGCAGGTGGACGCCGGAGTCCGCGCGATTCTCTGTGTCCGCGGCGACGACGAACACGCCATCCAGCGGTTCGTATGGCGCATCCGCCGCGACGCGCGCCCAAAGCTTCTGATAGGGGAATTGCAGGTAGCTCGCGGGTGGAGCTGCGAAAATCCACTCGCCGATATCGTAGTAGGGCTCGGTGAGTGCGGCCGTTACCGCATCCGTGAACGAATACAGACGGCGGCCGTACGACCAGAATTCGAAGCCCTGATAGAGCAGCTCGCCATATTCATCGAGGCTCTCGGGATCCGCATCCTCTGCGACCATCTGGTCGAGCGTGGCACCGGCGTGGCCGAGCAGCAGGAACTGATCGCGGCGATGCACATCGGAGCCACGCTGTTCGCCTTCGGCGCGTATTGCGGGGAAGTCTTCGCTCTCGAGCGGCTCGAGGATCAGTTCGTACGGCGTAAGACGAGCTGGCACGGCCGTCAGGTTCGCAGGAATCAGGCCTGGTCCTCGACGCCGGCGGCGTCGCGAAGCCGCGCGACGAGCTCATGAAGTTGATGCTCCGTGAAGTCGATCTCCGCCGCCGCGCCATCGAGATCGATGAGCCCAGCACGCATCGACACCGCGACCTGATTCAGGTAGCGCACCTTGCGCAGGATTTCGTCCGTGACGGCGCGCAGCGACAGATAGCGGCGCTTGTTCACGGTGGCCCGCTGATGGCGCGCGAGCAGCTCGGGCTCCGTGAGCGCACGCGCGGAGGCGATGACCTCGTCTTCGGTGCGCCCGGAGATCACGCCGCGATCGGGAATGCCCTGGTCTTCCCACTCCTCTTCGGCGAACCAGAGGCGACCCACGTGCTCGATCCCGTCGAACGAAACGATCAGCGAAACGGCGAGGCGCCGGTCGTCCGCGCCGATCGTCGCGATCTCGCGCTCGCTCGAATCTCCCGCTGGCATCATGACTGGGCTCTCGTGCGCTGAAGAAATTCGCGAACCGCAGCAAAGAACGCCGCCTCGCCTTCAACGTAAGGGACGTGGGCGCTTTCGTCGAGCACCACGAGCTCTCCCTGGGGAAGCGCGGAGGCGATGAGCGACGACGAGGCGAGCGGAATCGCGTCGTGGGCGCCGTGGAGAACGAGCGTCGGCGCTTCGATGAGCGGAAGCTGCTCCGTGAGGTCGTAGCCCGCGAGGCTCTCCCATACCGACTGCTGGACGCGGGCGATCACGCGGAAGGGCGTGAGCTCGCGGGCGCGCGCGGGGTCCGCGAAGTAGCCGGCGACGCCCAGCTCGAAGATGCGCTTCGCATAGGCGGCGGGATCGCGCTCGCGAAGCCCGGAGGCGGCGATCGCTGCGCGCTCCTCCTGGATCCACGGCGCGCGCTGGCG
>JAQBQC010000030.1 GCA_028287205.1 Gemmatimonadota bacterium | reverse complement strand
CGGCGACGTGAAGGCGATCAGCTTGTTGCTCAGCGGGCGGAAGATGTATTCGCCCGGCGGCCCGACGTCGTTCCAGCTCGAGTAGCTCGCGCCCGCCCACACGATCGCGACCGAGACGAGCACCGTGAGAATCGTCGGCAGGCGTGAATTGAAAAGGCGCCACTCGCGCGGCGGGAGCAGCTCATCCTCGCCGATCACGGCCAGCCCCCAATCCGTGAAGATCACCACGAGCACGAGCAGCGGCGCCGTGAGGTGCACGAAAAAGAGGAGCATCGCGCCGAGCCCGAGCAGAATTCGCGCGCGCCACGTCGCGTTCGCCCGGCGCGGATACCAGAGCGCGAGCCAGCAGAACACGAGCCCCACGCCGAGCGCGTAGTTCAGGTAGCCGAAGAGCAGGTGCGAGGAGAATCCGAACAGCACGCCAACGAGCGCCCACCCGCGTTGCGCCGGCGCCGAGTGCAGCAGGAGACCGTACATCCCGAGTGGCAGCAGCACGAGCGACGCGAAGTTGATGAGCCGCAGCGTCGCGACGGCGCCCAGGAAGTGCACGGAGAGCGCGCCCACGATGTCGCCCGCGATGTACGACGTCGGCACCCAGTGCATGACGACGTATCCCGGCGGATCTCCGAACCAGATGCGCGCGATCAGCGCATAGCGCGCGAGATGGTTGGTGGGATCCGTGTACGGGAAGTGATGCGCGAGCAGCGCGACAGCGAGCTCGAGGGCGAGGGCGATGCCGATGAGCGCCTCCGGCCATCCGAATCGCGGCCGCTCCAGCGGGATGGCCTCATCGATCATCGCGGGAATGTCGGCGCCTCCGCCTGACTCCGCAATGTACGCATCACCGGAAAGCGATCGGTACAGGAGGTGGAGTTTTCGCTCTTGCGGGTGAACTCAGGCGGGAATAAGATGGCTCTAACCTCAGCCACTTTGGCTGAATTTGCAGGATGCGATATCGCAGAAGTTTGCGACATGGCGACATGGGTGACCCGTCCACTGCTCTGTCGTCCCTATTGCGCTGAGTACCATCAGCTCCACGAACAAATGAACGAGAACGGTAACAGAACCATCGCAAGGGCCTCTCGCCCGCGATAACGGCAAACTCGGCGAAAGCCGGGGACGCAAAGCTACGAGGCTACCGCGCATCTCGATGCGCCACGCCAGTCGGGCCGCCGAACGGACTCACTACGGAGAGTCTCTATGCGCGCTCAATTTTCCGGTCGCCTCGTGCTCATTGCAGCAGTGGTAGTCTCACTGATCGCGTGCGTCGATCGCAGCGCCCCCACGGACTCCGGGGCGCCCAACCCGCCCACGACTCCCAGTGGCGTCATCACTGTGGCGGTTCGAGTACCGGTCGCAAGTCTCGAGGTTGGCAAGGTCGTCACCGCCGCCGCGACTCCCATGAACGAGGCGGGCCAGCCGGTTCCCTCCGCGCAGGTTTCGTGGTCCACGAGCGACACCTCAATTCTATCCGTCACCACCGGCGGCGTGCTGAGCGCGCGAAAGATGGGCTCCGCTACCGTATACGCGACGAGCGAAGGAGTCGCTGGACAGAGCGCGCTCACGGTTACGGACAGCGTGCCCGCGAACGTCGTCGTCTCGCCTTCGAACGCCAACGCGTCCGTCGGCGGCCACGTGCAGCTCTCGGCCTCGGTGTCCACGCACACCGGCCGTGCGCTCCCGGGACATACAGTAGTATGGAGCTCCACCGATAACCGCTACGCCACCGTCTCCTCGTCCGGTGTAGTCACCGGCGCGGGCACGGGCACCGCACGCATCATCGCCCTCGCGAGCGGCGTCGGCGACACTGCCGTCGTGAGCGTCTCTGCGGCCGCGATCGCGAATCTCACGGTGACTCCGCCGTCGTCGACGCTCACGTCCGGCAACTCCACGCAGCTCACCGCGCACGCGACGGACGCCAGCGGGAACACACTCACCGGACGTGCGGTCGGCTGGTCGTCGTCAGACGCCACCGTCGCTTCCGTGAGCACGAGCGGCGTCGTCACGGGCGCCAAGGTCGGCAATGCGACGATCACTGCATCGTCGGAAGGCGAGAGCGGCACCGCAACGATTCGCGTTTCCGCAGGCGCGGCGAGCCATGCCACCGTCTCGCCGGGCTCGATCGGTCTCGTCGCGGGCGGCACTCAGCAGCTTTCCGTGTCGCTCACGGATGCGGCGGGCAACGCGCTTCCGACGCAGGCGGCCTCCTGGTCCAGCTCCAACACGAACGTCGCACCGGTTTCCTCGAGCGGCGTCGTAACGGGCGTGCACGCAGGCAGCTCCACCATCACTGCGTCCTCGGGCGGCGCCACCGGTACGGCGACGGCCGCCGTGTCCGCAGGCGCGGTCCGCAACATCGCTGTCTCTCCGTCAACATCCACGCTCACTACGGGCGGCACGAAGCAGCTTGCCGCCACGCTCACCGATGGCAGCGGCAACGTGCTCTCCGGACAGGCGGTCGCGTGGTCGAGCTCCAACACGTCTGTCGCCACGATCTCCACGGGCGGCCTCGTGACCGCGGTGCGCTCGGGAAGCGCGACGATCACTGCGGCCGCGGGCGGCACGACCGGCACGGCGTCGATCTCCGTTTCGGCAGGCGCCGTCAACAGCGTGGTGGTGGCACCGGGATCGGTCAGCCTCGTGTCGGGCGGCACTCAGCAGCTCAGCGCCACCGTCACCGATGCAGGCGGCTCGGCGATCACGGGGCAGACGATCGCGTGGTCGAGCTCCAACTCCTCGGTCGTGACCGTCGATGCGAGCGGGCTCGCCACGGCCGCGCACACCGGCAGCGCAACGATCACGGGATCCACGGGTGGAAAGTCGGGCACGTCGCTCTTCTCGGTGTCGGTGGGGCCGGTGAGCAGCGTGTCCATCTCGCCAGCGAGCGGCTCCGTGCAGGAGGGCAAGACCCTGCAGCTGAGCGTCACGCTCTCGGATGCCGCGGGAAACACGGTCACGGGTCGCACGGTGGCGTGGACGAGCTCCGCTCCCACAATCGCGACGACTACGAGCTCCGGTCTGGTGAACGGCATCCTCGCCGGCAACACGAGCATCACGGCGACAGCGGACGGCAAGAGCAAGAGCGCGGCGATCACCGTCACGGCGGCACCTGTCGTACCGCCGCCGGCTCCGCCACCGCCGCCACCGCCACCGCCACCGCCACCGCCGCCGCCGCCACCGCCGCCACCACCGACGGGAAGCGTCCAGGCCGTGTGGTCGGACAACTTCGTCAACTCCGTCGGCGTCGCCACGCACTTCACCTACTGGGATCTCCTTCCCTACGGTGACAACGTCAACAGAACCGTGACCGCCATCAAGGACGGAGGCTTCCGCTTCATTCGCGATGGTCTGTCGGTCGACACCGATGCCGGCTCGAACGACCGCTACTGGGGCGTCCTCAAGCAGGTCACCCAGCAGGGGATCAAGCTCGTGCTCGTGACGCAGCCCGCGTACCTCGGCAATCAACGCTGGGTCACGGCGCCGTACGCGAACCAGTCGAACGTCGACACCGCCGTGAATCGCATCGGGGCGTCGGGCATTCTCGCATTCGAAGGTCCGAACGAAGTCGACAACAACAACGGCAACTGGGGCGGCATTCCGGCGTACGGCGCGGCCACCAAGCAGTATCAGGCCGCGATGTACGCTCGCGTCAAGCAGATCGCGCCATCGGTCACCGTGATCGGGCTGACCACCACGAGTGCCTACGGATCCAGCTTCATCGGCGACATCAGCCCGTACATGGATGCGGGCACGCTCCACCCGTACCCGGGTGGTGTGCTTCCCACGAGCTACCTCGCGGCCAGTAAGAGCAACTCGGCCGTGCTCAATGCGCAGAACAAGCCGTGGTGGGTCACCGAGACCGGCTACTACACGTCGCCCAACGCCACGGTGGCTGTCTACCAGCCGGGCGTCAGCGAGGCTGCGCAGGGCAAGTACGTCGACCGCATCTATCTCGACTACTTCAACGCGGGAATCAGCCACACGTCCGTGTACGAGATTGCCGACGAGCATGTCGACATGAACAACGCGGAGGCGAACTACGGGCTGCTGCGCAACGACGGCAGTCCAAAGCCGGCCTACACGGCCCTCAAGAACCTTCTGGGGCTGCTTTCCGATCCAGGCGGGTCATTCTCCGCCGGATCGCTCAACTTCTCGCTGTCGGGCGCCACAGGCACGATCCGCCAGAGCCTTTTCCAGAAGCGTGATGGCCGCTTCTATCTCGTCCTCTGGAACGATGTGCAGACCTACGACACGCAGGCCAAGCGTGACCGCAGCAACGCGACCGTCCCCGTGACGGTGACGTTCGGCACGGCGCACAACCTGTCCGTCTATCAGCCGTATACGCAGACGCCCGCCATGTCCACGGCGTCGAGCGCGACGTCGATCGTGGTGAACGTGCCCGATCACCCGCTGGTGCTCGAAATCAACCCGTAACCTCCTCGAGCGAGCATTGAGCTCGCGAGCGCATACAAAACGGCCCGTCCGGCAATACCGCGGACGGGCCGTTTCGTATTGGCCTCGGCATGATCTCAGCGTTCTGAGGCGGGAATGCGTTCCTGTCCAGTCGGCCAGCATCGCAAAGACCATGCATTATGGTGACTTAGGTCACGCTCGGGAACTTATGTGCGTCAGGGAATGAGGGATTGCCCTGAGCCCGCATATGTTTCTAACTGGCCGGTTAGCCAAGCTCAAGAATTGCCCGCCCAAGTGGTCTATCACAGTCAACAGTAACCGATACTCTTGTGCACACCTTCGTTGTCAGGTTGAGCGCGCTGCTCACCGCGAAGGTGTCGGCCCCCGTGTGAATGCACGCTGGGTCGGAGAAGAACGGCGGGATCGCATGCCTCCCAGGCTAGCGACAAAGGCAAACCCGGCGAAAGCCGGCGACGCAAAGCTACCGAGGCTACAGCGCAATTCACCGCGCCATGCCAGTCGAGCAGCCGACTTTGCCATAACAGGAGATTCCATGCGCGCGATTCTACCTTCGATCGCCACGCTCGCCATCCTGTGCGCTGCGTGCTCTGACACGACCGCCTCCTCCACCAAAGACACCAATCGCGAAGCCGTCGCCAGCGTCGTTGGCGGCGTGAGCTATCCGTTGGTTGCCATTACTCCGGGCGTAACCGCCCTCAAGCCGTCCGATTCGGTGAACGTCCAAGCCAAGCTCACGGACAGCAACGGGTCGTGGACGGGCCAGCACATCATCTGGAAGAGCTCTGACGCGACGATCCTCAAGGTGACCACGCAGAACGATGGCGCCGCCTCGGGCTCCGTCGGCCACATCGTCGCGCTCAAGGCCGGCACCGCTTCAGTCACCGCCACCACGCTGAGCAAGACGTCGGCCCAGCAGACCGTCGTCGTCAGCACCACCGCGCCGACCACGGGCGACACCGTCGTCGCCAAGGTGAGCGTGACGCCGAACCCGCTCACGATCGCGTCCGGGAAGACCTACCAGCTCGTCGGGAAGGCGCTCAACGCCGCCGGCACCGCGATTCCAAGCGCGAAGCTGCTCTACCGCAGCACGAACTCCTCCTTCCTCACCGTATCCGGAACGGGCGTCGTCACCGGCGTCTCCAAGGGATCGGCGAACGTCGAAGTCTCGGCCGTCAACGGCAAGATGGCGTGGTCGACCGTCACCGATACGGGTGGCGTCGCGACCGGTCCGGTCGTTGGACCCGGCACGGGCAAGCCCGCCGGCGTCGTGTGGTCCGACAAGTTCGTCAGCTCCGTCGGTGTCGCCACGCACTTCAACTATTGGGATCTGGCGCCGTACGGCAGCAACGTGACCGCGACGATCAACTCCCTCAAGTCCGCCGGCTTCCGCTTCGTTCGCGACGGTCTGTCGGTCGACACCGACGCCGGCTCGAACAACCGTTACTGGGGCGTCATGAAGCAGCTCACCCAGAATGGCCTCAAGCTGGTGCTGGTCACGCAGCCCGCATACCTCGGCAATCAGCGCTGGGTCACGGCGCCGTACGCGAACCAGTCGAACCTCGATACCGCTGTGAACCGCATCGGCGCGTCGGGCATTCTCGCGTTCGAAGGACCGAACGAAGTCGACAACAACAACGGCAGCTGGGGCGGCATTCCAGCGTATGGCGCGGCCACGAAGCAGTATCAGGCCGCCATGTATGCGCATGCCAAGCAGATCGCCCCCTCGGTCGCAGTCATCGGGCTCACCACGACGAGCTCGTACGGATCCAGCTTCATCGGCGACATCAGCCCGTACATGGATGCCGCTACGATCCACCCGTATCCGGGCGGCGGCATTCCCACCGCGAATCTGTCCTCGGCGGAGAACGCCGCGAGCGTGCTCAACGGTGCTCGCAAGCCGTACTGGGTGACGGAGACCGGCTACTACACGGCTCCGCGTGCGACAGTGGCCGTCTACCAGCCGGGCATCAGCGAAGCAGCCCAGGCGAAGTACGCTCCACGCCTGTACCTGGACTACTTCAATGCCGGAATCGTGCACACCTCGATCTACGAGATCGCGGATGAGCATGTGGACCAGAACAACGCAGAGGCGAACTACGGATTGCTGCACAACGACGGTAGCCCGAAGCCGGCGTTCAATTCAATCAAGAATCTTCTGAACCTCCTCGCCGATCCGGGGCCGACGTTCACGCCCACCACCACGCTCAGCTACACGCTGGCGGGAACGACGAGCACGATTCGCCAGAGCCTCTTCCAGAAGCGCGATGGCCGCTTCTACCTCGTCCTCTGGAATGACGTTTCGGTCTACAACACGGGCGCGAAGTCGGACATTGCCAACTCGGCGGTTCCAGTGGCAGTGCAGTTCACGACGGCGCCACGCTCGATCACGAAGTACCAGCCGACTGCCGGCGCGACCGGAACCTCGGTTCCCTCGTCCAAGGCCGTTGCCGTGTCCGTCACGGACAGCCCTGTGATCCTCGAGATCACGCAGTAGGGATCATGCAGCAGGCTCTTCGCCTTCGGGCGAAGATGCTGAAAACGAGAACGGCCCCCGCGAGATCTTCGCGGGGGCCGTTTTCATATCGGATGAAAGCGATATTGCGAGTGGCGTGCGTGGGCCCTACCATGCGATCGACATGCTCAACCCTCTGTCACATCTCTTCGAGCACAAGCCGAGTCATTTCGCATTGACGTTCGGGATGATTGCGAGCGTCGCGCTGGTCGTCGGCGTGGGTGCGCATTGCAACGTCCCGTCGCTCACCGGCACGAGCAATGGGGACACGTCGACGGTTGCGGCGGTGCCCGCCGTCTGGTCCGACCGATTCGTGAGCTCCGTCGGTCTCGCGACGCACTTCAGCTACAACGATCTGCTCCCCTACGGCCACGATCGCGCGAAGACCATCGCGTCGCTCATCGCCACCGGTGCGCGCTTCGTGCGCGACGGGCTTTCGGTGAGCGTCAACGGCGAATCGAACGACGACTACTGGAACGCGATGCGGGAGCTCACGCAGGGCGGAATGAAGCTCGTGCTCGTGACGTACCCCACGCGACTGGGAGGCGACGCGACCGATCCGTTCCCCTACCACGACCAGCGCCCGCTCGACACCGCCATCGCGCGCGTGGGCGCGGCGAACGTTCTCGCCTTCGAGGGGCCGAACGAGGTCGACAACAACAATCAGGGATGGGGAGGCCAGACGAGGTACGGCGAGTACGCGCGCACCTTCCAGGCGTCGATGTACGCGCACGCGAAGCAGATCGCGCCCTCGGTGAGCGTGCTCGGACTCACGGTCACGAGCGGCGACGGTGCGCGCGCAGTCGGTGACGTGAGCGCGTACATGGATGCCGGCACGCTGCATCCGTATCCGGACGGCGATGTCCCCGCGGCGCATCTCGCATCGATGCAGAGCGCGCTCGCCGCCCTGAACGCGGCAAAAAAACCCTGGTGGGTGACGGAGACCGGCTATCACACCTCGCCCAACGCCACCGAGTCGCTCTATCAACCGGGCGTCAGCGACATCGCGCAGTCCAAGTACGTGCCGCGCCTCTACCTCGACTACTTCGCCGCCGGGATTCCGTACACGTCGGTGTACGAACTGATCGACGAGCACGACGACAAGTCGAACGCCGAGGCGAACTACGGGCTGATGTACAACGACGGTACGCCGAAACCGGCGTACGGGGCGCTCAGGAATCTGCTCGCGCTGCTCGCCGATCGCGGCGCCCCGTTCACGCCGACATCACTCCGCTACACTCTGGGAGGAGCAACGAGCACGATCCGGCAGAGCCTCTTTCAGAAGCGCGATGGACGATTTTATCTCGTGCTCTGGAACGAGGTGCCGGTGTATCAGCCCAAAGCCGTGGGCGGAATGGCGGGGCGCGTGCGAAAGTATTGGGAGCGCGTTGCCGGCGCGAGCGACGAGGTGCGCGACGTGTTCAACGCGCCCGTTCCCGTGAGCGTCGCGCTCGCCGCGAAGGCACGCACGATCACCCTCTACGCACCGCTGCACGGCGTGGAGCCGTTGAGTGTGTCCAGCAACGTGTCTTCGATTGTCGTGCCCGTTCCCGACAACCCGGTGGTCGTCGAGATCACGCCGTAGCGGGCACCGCGCCGAGCGCCTCGCGGAGCGCCTTGACGCCCGCGGCTCCGTGCCGCTTCTCAACGGTGTCTTCGACCACGCGCATGAACCGCTCGCGAAAGCGCGGCTCGGCGTAGTCCTCCGCGTGCAGGCGAATCGCGCCGGAGTCCCAGGCAGTTTGCTCCGAGCGCAGCACGGCGGCGCTCAGCGATTCGGGCGTGAGCTCGCTGAAGAAGATCCCGGTCTGTCCATCCTGCACGGTGTCGAGAGCGCCACCGGCCTTGAACGCGACCACCGGACGCCCCGCGGCATTCGCCTCGAGCGGCACGATCCCGAAGTCCTCGTCGCCCGGAAAGAGCAGCGCCCTGCAGCGCGCGTAGTAGCTCGCGACCTCGGGATCCGGGAGGCGCCCCAGGAACGTGATGTTGGGCTTGGCCATCTTCTCGAGCACCGCGCGGTCGGGACCATCGCCGATGATCACGAGCTTACGACCGAGGTCGTTGAACGCCTTCACCACGAGATCCACACGCTTGTACGGATTCAGGCGCGATACGATGAGATAGAAATCCTCGACGGCGCTCACCGGCGTGAACCGCTGCACGGCCACCGGCGGGGGCACGATGATGCTCTCACGCCCGTAGAAGCGGCGGATGCGATCGGCCACCACGGTGGAATTGGCGACGTAGAGATCCGGACGCGATGCGGTTTTCACATCCCACGTGCGAAAGCGGCGCAGCACCGGCACGAGGATCGCGCGCAGGGGTGAGCCGTACTGCTCGCGCTCCATGTACCGCTCGTAGTCCCACACGAAGCGCATCGGCGTGTGGCAGTAGCAGATGTGCAGCGCACCCGGGCGCGTCTTCGCTGCTTTGCCGAAGGCCGAGCTGCTGCTGATGACGAGATCGTACTC
Organism: Gemmatimonadota bacterium; assembly: GCA_028287205.1. GTDB lineage: Bacteria > Gemmatimonadota > Gemmatimonadetes > Gemmatimonadales > Gemmatimonadaceae > FEN-1250. Next base: position 6,987 of record JAQBQC010000030.1, on the reverse strand, counting down.
GCGCAGATCGAAACGCTCGATCGCATCGGGATAGAAGAGCAGATACGCCTTGAAGTGCCGCTTGAGCAGCGGGAGCTTCTGCATCCAGCTCGTGCGGATGTCGGCATCGCGCAGCACATCCCACAGCGAGCTGCGGTCGAGGATGGTCGTGTAGATCGGCGCGCCCGGGAACATCGTGTGCAGCGTGCCGACCACGCGCTCCGCGCCGCCGGCCTGATTCAGATAGTCGTGCACGATGGCGATCTTCACGCACGCACCGCCTGCTCGATCGCGCGCTCGGTTTGCGGCAGCGTGACGCCCAGCGTGAAGCGTGCGAGCGCATCCGCGCGCCCCGCGGCCGCGACCGCACGCGCGCGCGCGGGATTGGCGAGCACCTCGCGAATGGCGCTCGCGAGCGCCGCCGGGTCGCGCGGCTGAATCTGCCACGCCGTCTCGCCCGCCGTCACGATCTCCGATGCGCCACCGCCCGCCGTCGCAATCACCGGGCGCCCCGCGAGCATGCCCTCGGCGATCACGCGGCCGAACGGCTCCGGCGCAGTGGACGTGTGCACGAGCACATCCACCGCGCGCATGAGCACGGGAACGTCGCTGCGGAAGCCGAGGAAGTGCACGCGCGCGCCGAGCCCCAGCTCGGCCGCGAGCGCGCGCATCTCCGCGGCGTACGACTCCTCCCCGAAGAGCGCGTCGCCGACGATCACGAGCTGCACCTCCGGCCTGTCCGAGAGCAGCGCCATCGCGCGAATCGCCACGTCCTGCCCCTTCCACGGTGCAATCCGCCCGAAGAGCCCGAGCACGGGCGCGCTCCCGAGTCCGAGCGACGCACGCACGGCCAGCGCCTCGGCATCCGTGACTGCGTCGTACACGGCCGCATCGACGCCGTTGTAGACGACATCCACGCGCGCGCGAGCTCCTCCGCGCGCACGCAGCGCATTCGCGGTAGCCTGACTGTTCGCGATCACACGCGTTGCCACGTGGTTGGCGAGAAGCACATCGATTCCAATGTTGATGCGGCTGAAGACGTCAGGATCGAGAATGTCGTGCAGATGCCAGAGCACCGGCTTGCGCGCAAATACCGCGGACACGCAGGCGACGATGAACGCCTTCTGCGAGTTCGCGTACAGCAAATCATAGTCTTTTCCCAGGCGCGCAACCGCGCGTGCCGTACCAAGCACGGCACTCACGGCGCCCGGACCGGGCATCCGACTCTCTCGCTTCACACGCTGCAGCGAAGCGGCCTCCTCCAGCACAACCGTTCGTACACCGCGCTCGTCCAGCCGCGCGCGAAACGGACCGTCGGCCATCAGCGCGACAACCGCCCTGTCGCGCAGATGCGCCGCCACATCGAGCAGGCAGAGCTCCGCTCCACCCAGCGCCGCCGTGTGATCGAGAAAGAGAACTCGTGGCCCCGTCACGAGCGGAGCGCACAAACCCCGCCGCCGCATGCGCGGTGCGCCTTCACGCCGCTCCGGCCTGCTGCGCCGCCGCTGCCGCCGCCTCGAGTGCGAGGATCCGCACCCGATTCTCCTCCTCCTCTTCGTAATTCTCCAACCAGAAATGCCGCGCGATGCACAGCCCCAGAAAGCCCCAGAAGACGATGCCATCCACACCCACGAGCGAGTTGAAGGATGGCAAAATCGAAAGCGTAGCTAGCGCCGCGGCTCGCAACGACAGATCAAAGTAGTCGCCGCGCGACTCCCGAACGCTCACAGCGAAAACGACGAGCCCAACCAGGCCGATCACGTACACCAGTCCGCCGAACCACCCCAGCGAGAACACGATGTCCAGCAGTCCGCTGTCCATGTTCTGCATCGCCGCGCCCTGACTCATCGTCGCCGCCGGACCGGTGCCTCCCATTCCCTCGCCCATTGGCGTGTTCAGCACGCGATCGGTGATCGCCGCGTACAGATTCGCGCGCTCGTGCAGCGAGAAGTCATCGTGCAGAGTGCCGAAGCTCTGGAAACGCTTGAGGATCACGTCGCCGAGTGGCGTGAACGCCGTCACGACGCCCACGAGCACCGCGAGCGACGCCAATGGGAAGACGATTCGCGAGATCGATCGAAATGGCACGTACCACGCGAAGATCAAAAACCCGAACGCCCACGCCAGCCACGCCGTTCTCACCGTGGTCAGGAGCAGCGCCGTCGCCCCCGCGCCCATCGCCAGCCATGCCAGCTTCGACCGCTGGCTCATGACCACGATCAGCGATGCCATCATGATCACTGCAAACGGCGCCGGAGAGTTGAGCGTGCTGAACACGCGGAACTGCATCGGCTGCGGATTTCCCAGCACCGTCATGTGCGCCGCGTAGATCCAGAACAGATCCCACGGCATCGGTCGCAGGAACTGGTACACACCGTACACGCCCATGAGGAGCACGGTGAACACCAGCGTCTTGCGCATCACGTTCCGCATGGCCGGATAGATGTCCCACTGCATCGCGAGATGAAATCCGAGCAGCAGCGGAACGAACCACACGAGCAGCCCGTAACTCGCGGCCGCAATTCCCGTGGAGACGATGCCGACAATGTACGCGTAGCAGAGTGATGCGAGACAGAGCGCAAAGGGAAATAGATGCCTGCGCATCAGCTTCGGTGCGTGCTTGAGCAGTGTAAACAGACAGGGGAGCGTCACGAGATACGGCGCGAGCAGAATCGGGCTCGTCACCATGTAACCGCTTTTTATCTCGATGAAACGGCGCGCGAAGGGGGTGAGTATCCACACCCACCAGTTGAAGCTGACGAAAAGCGTCGGGTGGTAGCGATAGAGATAGATCGCGATGAACGTCGCCATCGGCACGAAGCCCACCGCCAGGATGTGCGGCGACTTCACCCACGCGGCCACGAACATGAGCGCGCCGAGCATTGCCGACGTGAGGAGCCGGCGCCCCTGCCGCGTGGACCAGAGCGTGTACCCCTGCTCCGCCTCGCTCAGCCGCGATTGCGGGATGTCGTCGGCCCACCGGCCGAGCTGCTCCTGCTGCTCCTGCTGCGGAGGTTGCCCCCACTGAGGCTGCTGCCCCCACTCGGGCCGGTCGCGCCACCGCGACGCGGTCATTGCGCGCGCTCCCGCGCGATCGACTCGAGCACGTCGCGCGTTTCGCACGCGATGGTGTTCCAGTCGAACCGCTCCGCCGTCTTCACTGCCGCGCGCGACATCGAGCATCGGAGCTGCGGATCCGCGATCACGCGCTCGAGATGCTCGCGCAGCGATTCGGCGTTGGGCTCCACGAAGAATCCGTTCACGCCGTGCTCCACGAAATCCTCGAGCCCATTCGTGCGCACCACGAGCATCGGGAGCCCGCACGCCGCGGCCTCGAGCCCGCTCATCGAGAAGGTCTCGTAGCGCGACGGGCACACGAACACATCGCCCGCGGCGAGATAGCGCTCGGGATGCACCTGCAGCCCGACGAAGCGCACACGATCCGACACCCCTTCGCTCGCGGCGAGCTTCTCGAACGCGGCCACGTTCCCTCGTCCAACGATCACGAGGCGCACATCCGGCAGCTTCGCCACCGCGCGAATGACATCGGCGAGCCCCTTGCGATCCCAGTCGCCGCCCATGAACACCGCGATGAACTCGCTCTCCGGCAGCCCGAGCTCGCGCCGAAGCGCGGCCTTCTCCTCGTGCGAGCCCATCGGATGAAAGACCGCACGGTCGACGCCGTTCGGAATCACGTGGATGGTGTCCGGCGCGAGCCCGTACTGCGCCACGAGCTCGCGCTTGAGCCCCTGCGACACCGCGATCACGCCGCGCAGCCGGCTCGACTCGTACAGCCGCCGCTCGTGCCTCGACAGCGATCCCTCCGCAACGCGCTGATAGACGCGGCGCAGCGCATGCGATCCGCCGCGCAGCCCCGCGAAGCGCGAGGCGAATGCGCCGAGACAGAAGTGGGAGATGACCACATCGGCGTTGGTCGCTGCACTATCCACGGAGACCACCAGATCGTACTTGCCGGCGTGCTCGAGCTTTCCCGCCGCGCGCGCAAACCAGGCGTGATTGAGCACCGCGGGCCGCTTGACCGCGTGTACGGGCAGCCACGTGAGACTCGTTCCCGAAATCTCGCACTCGGTGGCGATGATCGTCGTGTCGATGCTCTCAGCGATGCGGCTGAACACCTCCGCACTTGCCCGCTCCATCCCGCCAATCCTGCAGACCCGGTTGGCGACAACTGCGAGTCTCACGCCGCCGGATCCTGTGGCGTCGCGAGCACGATGCAGCGGCGGGCGAGCAGTGATGGCCACTTGCCTCCGATCGCCGACACGAATGCATCGAGCGGCGACTTCTTGCGACCGAGAATGGCATCCACGCCGGCGATCCGCAAAAACTGGCACTCGAGACCGCCGCTGCGCACCACCTGCAGCCCGCCCTCGGCCAGCATCGCCCCGATCGAGGCGAAGTTGAAGAAGCGGAGGTGCGGGTCGCGCCATGGGGACGCACGCTGCGTCACCGGACTTCCGCGCGGATTGAAGTGCCCGGTGAACATCAGCTCCACACGCGTGGTCCAGAACGCGGAGTTCGGCACGCTCATGAGCGCGAAGCCGCCGGGCTTGAGCACGCGCGCGATCTGCCGCACCACGATCTCGGGAGTCACGAGATGCTCGAGCACCTCCAGGCAGATCACGACATCGAAGGTCGCCTTCGCATACGGCAGCGGATCGGAGAGAGACGCGATCCGCGCATCGATGCCCCGTGCGCGTGCCGCAGCAACCGCGACCTCGGAGATGTCGACGCCGTGAATCTCCACGCCACTCGCGCGCACGCGCGCGCCGTAGCGCGCGCCGTCGCCGCAGCCGACGTCGAGCGCCTTGTGCCCGGGCACCATGAGCGGGTCGATCCACCTGCGCAGGTCCTCGTCGAGCCCCGGAGGCGGGCTCCACCCCGTGCGACCAGACCAGTACTCGTCATAGTACTGGGCAGTCTCCTGCTGTTCCTCTTCGGGCGCGTCCTGTTCACGCGTCGCATCGGACATCATGTCGCCACTCCCCAAGCTCGTTCGTACACGTCAAGTGTCTCGTCGGCCATGCGCCGAACCGTCAGTCTCTCGAGATTGCGCGATGCCGCCGCGCGGAGCCGGTCGCGCTGCGCAGGCGCGAGCAGCAGGCCCGCGATTGCGTTGGCGAGCGCGTCCGGCGCGTGGGGGGGCACCAGGAGCCCCGCGTCCCCCCCGTCGAGCGACTCCGGTATACCATCAACGCGCGTCGCCACGATAGGCAACCCGGCGGCCCGGGCCTCCGGAATGACCAGCGGGTTGGGGTCGGCATGCGAGGCCAGAACGAACACGTCCGCCTGCTGCATCACCAGCTCCGCATCCGCCCGAAAGCCCAAAAACACCACCGATCCGCCAATGCCGCGGTCGCGCGCGAGCTTCTCGAATTGCGCCCGGTCCGGGCCGTCGCCGAGCAGGTAGGTGGTGACGGTCGGGACGCGCTCGCGCACCATCGCCGTCGCCTCGATCAGGTCCGCGATACCCTTGCGCACGTACATCCCGGCCACCGTCACGACGTTGGGATGGTTGAGCGTCACTGGCGTGGGTGCGACGCCCGCCGGTGTGCGCATCGTGCCGATCGTGCCGTTGAGCACCGTCTCGATGCGGTGGTCCGGAACGCCGCGCCGAATCATGTCCAGGCGCACGGCGTCGCTCACCGCGATCACCCGGTGGCCCAGGCGCATGAGCACCGCGTGCCGCTGCCAGGAGTTGTGCACCGTGGTGACGAGACGCGCGCGTGTTCCCGTGCAGGCGACGCGGCCGATGACGGCGCCCGTCATCATGTGCGCGTGCACGATCTGCGTGCCGTTGCGCTTGATGAATCCGCGCAGCTTGACCATCGCCACGAGCGGCCGCAGCCCACCGCTCGGCTCGAGCTCGAAGTGCCGCACGCCGCTCGCTCGCAGCAGCTCCTCGTACGCGCCCTTGGGTGCGGCAACGGTCACGTGATGACCGGCACGCGCCTGCTCCACCGCGAGATCGATGGCGACGTTGACGATGCCGTTGCCGAGCTGCGCCAGCTCGTTCAGCAGATGCACGATGCGCAGCTCGTGCGTTCGCACTGCGGACGTGCCCATGCCCTCCGTTGATCCAGGAGCGCTCATCGCGATCTTCGCGGAGGGAGGGGTGGAGATTCTTTCGTTGTTCAGCCGAATCTTGCTTGCGCTCATGCAGCCGCCTGTTGGAAGACCGCCAGCTGTGCGCGCGCGATCTGGTCCCAGTCGTAGCGTGCAGCGGTCTGCGCCGCCGCCGAGGACATCGCGCGGCGCATCGCGAGATCGTCGCGCAGCTCGACCAGCCGCGCACTCACCGAATCACCGTCCGCCTCGATGAAAAAGCCGTTCACTCCCTCGTCGATCATTTCCTCTATGCCATTTGTTCTGGTGCCGAGCAGCGGCAGTCCCGAGGCGGCCGCCTCCAGCGTTCCCATCGAGAAGGTCTCGTAGAGCGTCGGCGCGATGAACACATCGGCGGCGCGATAGTACTCCTCGGGCGCCTCCTGCATTCCGGCGAACCGCACGCGCTCCGCAGCGCCCAGCCTGATCGCGAGCTCCTCGAAGCGCGCGATGTCGCCGCGCCCCACCACCACGAGCAGCGCGTCCGCGACCTTCGCGATCGCCTCGATCGCGAAGCGCAGCCCCTTCCGGTCCCAGTCGCCGCCCACGAAGAGCACCACGAAAGTGGACGACGGAAGCCCGAGCCGATCGCGCAGCTCGCGCCGCTCGCATTCATCGCGGCTCGCGTGAAAGACCGCGCGGTCGACCCCGTTCGGGATGACCGAGATCATTCCTGCATCCACCGCGAAGTGCTCGATGATCTCTCGCTTGAGCCCGTGCGACACCGCAATCACCGCGCGCAGCCGCTGCCCGCCCGTGTACGCGCGCCGCTCGCGCGCGACGAACAGCGCACCGCTCGCCCGCTGGTACATCCGCCGGAGCACGCTGTCGCCGCCGCGCACGCCGCCCTGCGCGGCCTGGAATGCCGCGTGACAGAAGTGCGCC
>JAQBQC010000021.1 GCA_028287205.1 Gemmatimonadota bacterium | reverse complement strand
CCCACGAATCAGGAGAGCTGGGTCGCGACGCGCCTCGATTTCCTGGTGAACTGGAGCAGATCCAAGTCGCTCTGGCCCATGCCGTTCGGGACGGCGTGCTGCGCCATCGAGTTCATGGCGACTGCCGCAACGCGCTTCGATCTCGCGCGCTTCGGCATGGAGCGCATGAGCTTCTCGCCGCGCCAGGCAGACGTGCTGATCTGCGCCGGACGCGTGCCGTTCAAGCTGGCGCCTGTGCTTCGTCGCATCTGGCAGCAGATGCCGCAGCCGAAGTGGGCGATCTCGATGGGTGCATGCGCATCGACGGGCGGGATGTTCGACAACTACGCGGTCGTGCAGGGGATCGACACGATCATTCCTGTGGACGTGTACGTGCCCGGATGTCCGCCGCGCCCCGAGGGACTCATCTACGGCATCATGATGCTGCAGGAGAAGGTGATGCGCGAGAAGATGGCCGACAGCACGATCCGGAACGAGATGGAGCCCGATCCCGAAAGCGGCCTGTACATCCCCGCCAGCCGCATCGACGAGCTCTCCGAGCCGTTCGGAAACTCCGTGCAGCAGACGCGGTCGGCGCTGTGACCGTTCCGTTCTCCCCCGTTCTTCCCGGCAGCGCGAATCCGGGCGCAGCTGCGCCCGCGACGCCGCGCAATCTTCCGCAGCGCAACGGCGAGGCGAATCCATCCGCTGCCGCGATCGCCGCGACGTTCCCGGGATTCTTCGTACGATCGGAAGTGATCTGGGGCGACACGAACGTCTACATCCACGCGCGCGGTGTGAGCGAAGTCGTGCGGTGGCTGCACGACGATGCCACGCAGCAGTACGACTATCTCTCCGACGTCACCGCGGTCGAGTTTCGCGATGCGGAGCAGGAGCTCGAGGTCGTCTGGCACCTTCGCTCGCTGCCCTACCGTCGTTTCCTTCGACTCAAGACGTCGCTCGACAAGCGTGCGCCGCTGGTGGTCGACAGCGTGTGGCCGATCTACAAGGGCGCAGACTGGCTCGAGCGCGAGTGCTACGACATGTTCGGCATCACCTTCACCGGGCACCCCGATCTGCGACGCATCCTCATGTGGGAGTCGTACCGGGAAGGCTATCCGCTGCGCAAGGATTTCCCGCTGCGCGGCCGCTTCAGTCGCGCCGAGCAGCTCCGGCAGGCGCTGAGCATCACCACCGAGGGCCGCTACTCCATGGAAGAGCTGTCAGTCGCGCAGGCGTTCGAGGATCTCCCCGAAGACATGCGTCGTCGCCTCGCCGGCGGCGAACGGACCGGCGAGTAGCATGGCGACCACGACACGCACCGTTGAAGTAGCGCTCGGCACCGCCGGCGTCGACTCCGAGGGACGTCCGGTACGCACGCCGATGACGGTCACCGAGAACGGCAGCGTCACGACGCTCGAGCCGCCGGCGATGGGAGCCGCGCCCGAGCTCGAGGGCGAGCACATGCTCATCAACATCGGCCCGCAGCACCCGGCAACACATGGCGTGTTGCGGCTCGTGCTCGAGCTCGACGGCGAAACGGTCGTGCGCTGCATTCCGCACATCGGCTATCTGCACTGCGGCTTCGAGAAGATCGGCGAATATCGCCAGTACAATCAGGTGATACCGTGGACCGATCGCGAGGACTATCTCAACTCGATCGGCAACAACGTCGCCTTCTCGATCGGTGCGGAGCGGTTGTTCGGGGTGGAGGTTCCACCGCGTTGCACCGTGCTGCGCGTGATCGCGATGGAGCTCTCGCGCATCATCTCGCACCTGGTCTGGCTCGGCACCACGTGCATCGATCTCGGTGCGTTCACGCCGTTCCTCTGGTCGTTCCAGGAGCGCGAGAACGTCTACAATCTGCTCGAGAGCTGGGTTGGCGCGCGCCTCACGACCACCGCGACACGCGTTGGCGGAATGGCGGCGGACATACCGGAGGGATGGACGGACCAGCTTCGTCACTTCATTCGCACCTTCCCGAAGACGGTGGACGAGTGCGACCGCATGCTGACGAAGAACGGCATCTGGGTCGGGCGCACGACGGCGCTCGGCGTGATGTCCGCTGCCGAGGCGATCAACTACGGACTCTCGGGGCCGATGCTTCGCGCGTCCGGCGTCGCGTACGATGTGCGCAAGGACTTTCCGTACCTCGACTACGAGACGTACGACTTCGACGTGCCGGTGGGCTCGAACGGCGACGTCTACGATCGTTTTCTCGTCCGCGTCGAAGAGCTGCGACAGTCCACACGCATTCTCGAGCAGGCTCTCAATCGGCTTCCCGATGGTCCCGTGAACTCGGATGACCATCGCGTGATCCTGCCGCCGAAGAACCGTGCGATGAGCGACATGGAGTCGATGATCCACCACTTCAAGCAGGTAATGGAAGGTCCGCGTCCACCGATCGGCGAGGTGTACGTGCCGGTGGAAAGTCCGAAGGGCGAGAAGGGCTACTACTTCGTATCCGATGGAACGGCAAAGCCAGTGCGCTGGCGCATTCGTCCACCGTCGTACGTCAACCTGTCCGCGATCTCGAAAATGGTGGAGGGCCATCTGCTTTCCGATGTGATCGCCATCAACGCCAGCATCGACATCGTCATGGGGGAGATCGACCGGTGAGCGCTCAACGTGAAGGAGCGACACAGGCCGACGCCATGACGCACTCGAGTCGCGGCAGCGTTGGCGAGCTCCCCTATCAGCCGGTATTCGTCGGCCCGATGAAGGAGGAGCTCAACGCGCTGCTCGGGCGCTATCCCACCAAGATGGCGGCGCTCCTGCCCACGCTCTGGATGGTGCAGCGCGAGCGCGGATGGGTGAGCGAAGAGGGGATGGTCGAGGTCGCGCAGCTGCTCGAGCTCACGCCCGCGTACGTGAAGGGTGTCGTCACCTTCTACACCATGTACCATCAGCATCCGGTCGGCCGCTACTTCATCCAGGTGTGCACCACGTCGCCGTGCGGCGCGTGCGGCGCCGAGAAGGTGGTGGAGACGCTGCTGGAACAGACGGGGTGCGTCGAGCTTGGCGCAACGTCGCCGGATGGTC
>JAQBQC010000020.1 GCA_028287205.1 Gemmatimonadota bacterium | reverse complement strand
CGCACCGGGCGCGGGCCCGCGGGCGCGTCAACTATCGATGCGCTCATACGAACATCGAAGAGGAGGAGGAGGAGGAGGCGGCGGCGGAGGGCTCGTCGTCGAATTGCGTCACGTCATCGAAGGTTCCGTTCCCGATTGCGGTGCGAAGCGTAACGATGTCGTCGCTGAGCACGCGATCGCGCTCGAGATGTGGAACGAGCTCGCGTACGTGCGCGTGCAGGCGCGCGACGCGCTTCGCCGGCTGGAGCGGCGCACGAAAGTCGATCGCCTGCGCGCCGCACATCAGCTCGATCGCGAGCACGTGCGCGACATTGTTGACGATGCGCCTGAGCTTCCAGGCGGCACCCATTGCCATGGGCACCACATCTTCCTTGTTGCCGTCCGTCGGAATCGTGTCCACGCTGGCCGGGTGCGAGAGCACCTTGCACTCACTCGCAAGGGATGCGGCCGTCACCTGCGCCATCATGAAGCCGGAGTTCACGCCGGCCTCGGGGCTCAGGAACGCCGGCAACCCCTGATTGAAGTCCGGATGCACGAGGCGGTCGGTGCGGCGCTCGGAGATCGTCGCGAGATTCGTCATCGCGATCGCGAGCACGTCCAGTGCGAGCGCGACCGCCTGCCCGTGGAAGTTGCCGCCGCTCATGAGCGTGCCGTCGTCGAACACGAGCGGATTGTCCGTCGCCGCATTCAGCTCGCGCGAGACCAGTCCTTCGGCAAATTGCATCGCGTCGAGCACGGGGCCGTGCACCTGCGGCATGCATCGGAGGGCGTACGCGTCCTGCACGCGCGGGTCGCCCGAGCGGTGCGACTCACGCATCTCGCTGTCGGCGAGCAGCCTACGGAGCAGGGCGGCGGAGCGCTGCTGGCCGATCTGGCCACGCGCGCGATGAATGCGCTCATCGAACGCGTCGGGGGTGCCCATGAGCCCCTCGAGCGACATCGCGCCGGCCGCGTGCGCGACACGCCAGAGCCGCTGGATGTCCATGAGCGCAACAGCGGCGACCGCCGTGTGCGCCTGCGTACCGTTGATGAGTGTGATCCCCTCCTTCGGCTGGAGCACTACCGGCGCGAGCGCGGCGCTCTCGAGCATGGCGGCGGCGGCGCCCGCGTTCTCCCCGCGGCGCAGCACGCCCTCGCCGATGAGCGTCAGCGCGAGATGCGCGAGGGGCGCGAGATCTCCGCTCGCGCCCACGCTTCCCTGCTCCGGCACCTCGGGGTAGAGCCCCGCATTGAGCATTGCCGCGAGCAGATCGATCAGGTCGGCACGCGCCCCCGAAAATCCCTTCGCAATCACGTTCGCGCGCAGCAACATCATCGCGCGCACCTCGCGCTCCGGCAGCAGCGCCCCGACGCCGGCCGCATGGCTGCGCACGACATTGATCTGCAGCTCGCTCAGCCGATCGAGCGGAATGGACATCTCGGAGAGCTTGCCGAATCCGGTCGTGACCCCGTAGACGACATCGCCCCGCCGCACGATCTCATCAACGAAGTGGCGCCGCTGCGCGACCTTCGACCGCGCATGCGGCGCCAGCTCCACTTCTCCATCTCCGTGCGCGACCAGCCATACCTCACGCAACGTGAGCGAGTCCCCGTCGAGCTGAATGCGCTGCTTCATGCGCCAAAGCTACGAGCGAGGACCCCCCGCCGGCTACCGCACGAGCCTGAGCTCCGGGTTGCCGAAATCCGTCTGATATGCCCAGTCGAGAATGACGTAGTCCCGCGAGGTGTGCGTGATGCGTACCGCGCCGTAGTGCAACCCGTCGCTCAACACCGTCTCGAACACGTAGGCGTATCCCGGCACGGCTTCGATCGACCCCGTGATGTAGCCATTGAGCGGCGCGATGTCGATCGACGTGAGATCCTGCACCGGATCCTGGCTGTAGAGCACGACGCTCGTGCCATTCCGCACTGTCGACAGCCAGATCGAGCCATCGCTGTGCCGGTCGACGCGGAAGTCGATGTCGCTGCGGTCACCCGCGACGACCTGTCCAAGCGGCGACGAGGGATTGAAGTCGAAGCGGAAGCCGCTCGACGAGAGATCCGACTGTGCCGTGGACACGAGCACGTTCCGCGAATCGTAGCGCGGCGTGTCGTTCCGATAGGACGACACCGCACTCTCGTTGCCGCTCGTGCTGACGGAGCTCACCGCGAAGCACAGCGGAACGCCGTTCGTGAGGCCCGAGACGAGAAAGTCTTCGGACACGGACGTGCCCTCGAGTGCCCACCCGTTGGTATCGCAGACGCCGCGGTCGAGATCGTACGACGTCGAATAGACGTTGTAGTGCTCGAACCGGGACGGATTGGCGAGTCGTGCGTTCGGATCCCACGACAGCTGCACGGCGGTGTTGAGCGAGACCGAGACGAGTGCAGTCGGTGTCTCCAGCGCGCCCCCACCGCCTGGCCCGGTACCGTAGTTGGACGAACAGGCGGCAAACGCCAGAAGAGCAACGGGAAGTGCGAGCGCGGGACGCATCTTGAAGCTCCGGAGAGGTGATGCCATGCCTCTTTGCACGGCACGCGCCAAGGAAGGCGCCGAGCTAACTCTATATTACGTTTTCGCTTAGCACGCGGCCTCGACCAGACGTGTCCACTTATGCGGACACTTTGCCGGCCGCGTAAAGAAACACTTGCACTGCCGGGCAGGCGCGCTAGGGCGTCACTTGGGGTCGGTACGTACGCTTGTTGTAGTCGAACTTGAGGTCCGGCTCCGCAATCAGCGAGATGTAGAAGTTGAACGCGAAGTTTCCGTTCGGTGCCTCGGTGAAGGCGAAGATCGCACGCCAGTCGTGCATGTCGCGCTGCAGGCTCACGACGTGATCCGAGAACTGGTGCAGCTCGAAGTCGTAGCCCGTGGTCCACTGCATCGACCAGCGCGGCGTGATGTGAAAGGAGATGTTGCCGCGCAAGGTGCTCTGCGACGGACTGACATACTGCGTGGCGCCGCCGATGATCTGCGACACGGTGTCCGTGGCCGGCGGATTCGCGATGCAGCGCTGGTAGACGATCGGGTCCGCGATGAAGGGCAGACAGAGTGTCCGTACGTCCAGCACGCGCACGTTGGTTCCGGTGATCGGACGAGAGCGGGACTGCGTGAAGCTCACCTGCAGATTCCACCCCTGGTTGGCGTTGATCGCGAACGGATAGCGCGAGCCCACCGAGCCGGCAGTCGCAGGCAGCTCGTTGATCCCCATCGCTCCGTTGCGCATGGAATTGGGGTCGGGATTTGCGCCCGTCGGAATCGTGTCCGGCGGGACGGCGCCGCCGAAAATTCGTTGCAGCGTTCGGAACGGATTGCTGTTCTTGCCGATCGAGAACGTCGCCGTCATCCCGGTGCGAAACGGCTTGAACTGCGCCGTGTCACTCAGTGGATCGCCCTGGAAGAGCGAATAGTTCGACGAGAAGTCGAATCCCGGAAGGAGGTCCGACTGCAAGGTGTAGCTGAACGAGTTGCTCGTGATCCCGAAGCGATGCGTGCGCGCAGCGACCTCGAAGTCGTAGTCGATCGGCGACGCGTTGATCGTGAGCAGCCGGATCTTTTCGCCACCATCCGCCGACGTGTCCGCCTTGGAGCGGAGCTTCGCCTCGAGCGTCTGGTTCAGCTGGAATTGCATCGTCTCCTGCCGGAGACCGCCGAGATATCCAAAACGCGTGCGCCCCGTCGCGAGCAGAAACGCATCGCTCACGCTCGACGCCGGCGCATACGCGAACGACAGCCTCGGCTGAACCGACTGACGCAGCCGCGAGAATGGTCCGAAGCCCGGAAAGAACGCGAAGAAGGTGGGTGCGGCCGAGATGCCGGTTTGAATGCGCTTGGACTGGCTCACCCACTGTCCGTTCGTGAGCGTCGTGCGTACCAGATACGAATAGCTGCCATCCGCATTCGTGAGCGAGACGAACGGCGCCACGTTCCACGTGCCCTGCAAAATGCCGGGCAGCGAGAACTGCGTGTCCCAGTCGAGCTGCGTCTTGCGCAGATTCGCGTACGTGCGCGCGCCGGTCTGCACGCCCGTGTTGAAATCGAACTGCGTGACGGT
>JAQBQC010000013.1 GCA_028287205.1 Gemmatimonadota bacterium | reverse complement strand
AGGTCCTCTTCGTCGTCATCGTGCTCCGACAGGTAGAGCTTCTCGTTGAACTCATCACCACGCGGCATGCTTGCCTCCTTTCATGTTATTGATCACGAAGCTCTAGACGTAGGAGTGGTTTCGCTGCGAACGAAAGACGCCAAGGCTGCAGTTCGCATGCCCTGCGATCTCGATGTGAACCGCGGAATCATAGCGACTGTTCCGCGGGATCACCCCCAATACCACGGATCGAAACAAACGTCAAGCATTGGCCCCTTCATGGGGCCGCCGTCCGGAGCCTAGTCGCCACTCGCAGGGAGAGGCGTGTGGCCCGCGATCGTCCCGTGCGCGCGATCTTCATTCCGATGCTCGGCCCGCTCGAAGCGTTTCTGGAACGCGTCGAGGTACGTGTAGAACACGGGGGTCACGTACAGGGTGATGATCTGGGAGAACGCGAGACCGCCCACCACCGCGACGCCCAGGGGGCGCCGTGATTCTGCGCCCGCGCCGGCCCCGAGCGCGATCGGAAGCGTACCCATCAAAGCCGCCATGGTGGTCATCATGATGGGACGGAATCGTACGCTACAGGCCTCGAGAATCGCGTCGTGCGCCGATTTCCCTTCGTTGCGCTCCGCGGCGATCGCGAAGTCGATCATCATGATGGCGTTCTTCTTCACCAAACCGATCAGCATGATGATGCCGACGAAGGCGTATACGCTCAGCTCCATGTGGAAGATCCACAGGGTGAGCAGCGCGCCAAAGCCGGCGAAGGGAAGCCCCGTGAGAATCGTGATCGGGTGGACGAAGCTCTCGTAGAGGATGCCGAGCACGATGTAGATGATCAGGATCGCGAGCACCAGCAGCACCAGCAGCCCCTGCTGCGCCGCCTGGAATGCCTGTGCGGTTCCCGAGAACGCCGTTGTGACGCTCGAGGGCAGTGTCTGCGCGGCCAGCTGGTTCACGTCGGCTACGGCCGTGCCGATCGAGACGCCCGGCTGCAGGTTGAAGGACAGCGTCACCGAGGGCAGCTGACCCGAGTGATTCACCGTGGCCGGTCCGGTGCCGGGCGACACGCGCGCCAGCGAGCCGAATGGAACGAGCTCGCCGCTCGCGGAGTGCACGTAGAGCAGCCCGAGCGCATCGAGATTCTTCTGGTACTGCGGCTGGAGCTCCATCACCACCCAGTACTGATTGTTGGGGGTGTAGATGGTCGACACCTGGCGCGAGCCGTAGGCGTTGTAGAGCGCGTTCTCGATGGTGTTCGCGGTGATCCCCAGCGATGATGCGCGGTCGCGGTCGATGTCGACCTGCACCTGCGGATTCTTGATCTGCAGATCGCTCGTGACATCTGTGAGGCCGGGGAGCGCGCGCATCTTCTGCTCCATGATCCCGGCGTAGTGGTAGAGCGTCGTGATGTCGGTCGCCTGCACCGTGAACTGGTAGAGACTCTTGCTCTGGCGACCGCCGATGTTGATTGGCGGCGGGTTGGTGATGTAGACGCGCGTGCCGGGGATCACCGACAGCTTGCGCGTGAGCTCGCGGGCGACGGCGTCCGCATCGAGCGAGCGCTTGGACGGATCCTTCAGATGCATGAAGAAGCGACCCTGGTTGATGGTCGGGTTGCGTCCGCTGGCGCCAACCGAGGACATGAAGCCCTCGATGTTCGAATCGGCCTGCACGATCGCCGCCAGCTGCTTCTGGTGCTCCACCATCGCCTCGAAGGAGGTGCCCTGCTCGGTCTCCGTTGCGGCGCTCAGCTGAGAGGTATCCTCACTCGGCAGGAATCCCTTGGGCACGACGGCAGCCAGGACTCCCGTGCCGATCAGGATCAGCACCGAGAAGCCGAGTGCGTACGGGCGGTGGTCCATCACCCATCTGAGCGTGCGCTCGTAGAACGCCAGCGTCTTGTCATACGCGCTCTCGGTGACCGCAAAAAAGCGGTTGGGCTTCTCGTCATGATGCGGCTTGAGAAAGCGGCTGCAGAGCATGGGCGTCAATGTCAGCGACACGAAGCCCGACACGATGATCGCGGCGCCGATCGTGACGGCGAACTCGTGAAAGAGCCGGCCCACGAGCCCGCCCAGGAAGAGAATCGGAACGAACACGGCGACGAGCGACAGCGTCATCGACATGATGGTGAATCCGATCTCGCGCGACCCGACGAGCGCGGACTCGAATACCGGCTCGCCCTTCTCGATGTGGCGCACGATGTTCTCGAGCATGACGATCGCATCGTCCACGACGAATCCCACCGAGAGCGTCAACGCCATCAGCGAGAGGTTGTCGAGACTGTAGTTGAGCATGTACATCACCGCGAACGTCCCGACGAGCGACATCGGAAGCGCGAGGCTCGGAATGATCGTCGCCGAAAGGTTGCGGAGGAAGATGAAGATCACGAGCACGACGAGGAACAGCGTCAGCATCAGCGTGAACTTCACGTCGGTAACGGATTGCTCGATCGTGATCGACTTGTCGTAGAGCGTCTCGACCGTCACCGAGCCGGGAAACTGGCTTTCCATCTGCGCCATCGAGGCCTTCACGAGCTTCGCGACCTCGACGGTATTGGTGCCGGGTTGCCGCTGGACGGCGAGCACGATGGCCCGTTGTCCGTTGTACCAGCTCGCGACCTTGCTGTCCTGCACGCCATCGATCACGGTACCGATGTCCTGCAGGCGCACCGGCGCGCCATTCCTGTAGGCCACGATGAGCGGGCGGAAATCCCTGGCGTTGCTGAGCTGTCCGTTCGCCTGCACCGTGTACGCCTTGTCCGATCCCCAGAGCACGCCGGTGGGAAGATTCACGTTGCCGGCGTTCACGGCATCGGCGACCTCGTCGATGCCGATCTTGCGAGTCGCCATCGCCTGCGGATCGAGCTGGATGCGCACCGCATACTTCTGCGAGCCATACACCTGCACCTGCGCGACGCCCGAGACCATCGAGATGCGTTGTGCCAGGAAGGTCTCGGCGTATTCATCCAGCTGCGACAACGGCAGCGACGTCGAGCGCAGCGCGAAGTAGAGGATGGGCGCGGAGGACGGATCGACCTTCTGATACGACGGCGGCACGATGTTCTGCGGCAGTTGGCGCAGCGTCTGCGAGATCGCGGCCTGCACGTCGGCTGCGGCCGCGTCGATGTTGCGGTCGAGCGCGAACTGGAGCGTGATGCTCGTGGTGCCGAGCGCGCTCTGTGACGTCATCACGTCGACCCCGGCGATCGTCGAGAACTGCTTCTCGAGCGGCGTCGCGACGGAGGAGGCCATCGTTTCCGGGCTCGCGCCCGGCAGCGAGGCGTTCACCGAAACGGTCGGATAGTCGACCGTTGGCAGATCGCTCACCGCGAGATTGCGGTAGGAAACGATGCCGAAGAGAAGAATGCCCGCCATGACGAGCGTCGTCATGACGGGGCGTTTGATGAAGCCCTCCGAGATACTCATCCTGCCCTCTGCTGATCTCCGCCGGCGGGCGGCTTGATCTGAACCTTGGTTCCCGTGTTCAATCGCAACTGGCCATCGGTCACGACCTGCTCGCCCGGCTTCACACCCTGCGAGATGATCGTGACGTCGCCCGCGGCACGGTCGATCGTGATCTCACGCTGCGTCGCTGTGCTGTCGGCGTTGATCACGAAGAGAAAATTTCCGTTCTGCCCTTCGACTACTGCCTGCGTCGGAACCGTAATGGCGTTCTGCTGCTGGAACAGCTGCAGAGTCGCGCTCACGAACTCGCCGGGCCAGAGCGCGCCGTCCTTGTTCTCGAAGGTGGCTTTGAGCAGGATCGTCCCCGTCGTCGTGTCGATGGCGTTGTCGACGAACGAGAGCGTTCCGGTGCTCGAGGTACCCGGTGAGCTGGCAGGATGCGCGGTGACCGGGAGTGTGGCGGATGCGTACTGGCGGATGCGCTGCAGGCTCGCGGCCGGCACGGCGAAGCGCACGAGAATCGGATGGATCTGGTTGATCGTCACGAGCGGCGTGGCGGCGGGAACTCTCGCGAGATAGCCGACGCGCACTTGGAGGCTTCCCGCGCGTCCAGAGATCGGCGCGCGAATGGTGGCGTATTGCAGGTTCAGGCGCGCCTGCTGTGCCGCCGCCTCGTCCGACGCGAGCGTCGCCTTGAGGGAGGCGGCGTTGGTCTTCACCTGCTCCATCTGCTGCGATGTGACGTAGTTCTTGTCCACGAGCGCGCTGTAGCGGGCGACGTCGGAGCTCGCACTCGCGAGCTGCGCACGATCGCGCTCCACCACCGCCTGCGCCTGGTCGAACGTCGCCTGATAGCTGCGCGGATCGATCTCGAACAGCGGCTGCCCCGCCTTCACATCGTCTCCTTCCTTGAACAGGATCTTCGTGATGATCCCGCCCACCTGCGGCTCGATCGCGACGGTCTGCATCGGCTCGACCATGCCGTTGGCCTGAAGCGTATAGGGCACGGTGCGAAGCTCCACCTTGCCTGCCGTCACCGGCACCGCGCTCACGGGCGGCGCCGCCGTCTTCGCGCAGGCGAGAAGCGCAGTCGCTGCGGCCACCGTGGTGACAAGACGAAACGAACGGCGATCGATCATTGCGGTGGTGCCTCTCGAATGGTGTCCGGGGTAACGCGAATGTTCGCACTGCCGCTCGTATCGAGCACGCCCGTGTCGTGCGCAAGCTGTGCGAGCGAGGTCTGCCACACCCAGCGCGCCTGCACCTGCTGTGCGCGCGCGGATGCGAGCGCACTCTGTGCCGTCAGCAGATCGACGAACAATCCGACACCCGCGCGATAGCGGCCAAGCGCCGCCTCCTCGGATGACTGCGCGCTCGCCAGAAGATCGTCGGCTGTGTTTACCCGCTTCGCGGCGGTTTGTAGCGCGTAATACGAGCTGAAAACCTGAAACTGCACCTGCTGCTTCACCGACGCCGCACGACCGAGCGCCGCATCCGCCTCGGCGCGTGCCTGCTTTACCGCGTACTGTCGCGTGAAGCCCGAAAAGATGGGAATCACGAGGCCGAGCGACAGGGTGTAATTCGTGGCGCCGCTCGGGAGCGTATTCACGTAGGTGCGACCGCCTGTGCCATTGGCCTGAATGGACGGAAAGAGATTGCCGCGAGCCGCCCGGACATTGCCAATGGCCTGGCGATACTGCGCCTGTGCGGCGGCAAGGTCGGGGCGACTCTGCACGGCCCGCGCGATGAGCGCATCCACGCTGTCGGTGGCCGGTCCGACCGCGGTGGCGGGGGCCGCGTCGATGTCGTAGGGCGCATTGGCCGGCAGCCCCATCGCCGCCGCGAGCGCGCCCCGCGTGGTTTGCAGGTCGCCTTCCGTGGACTCGAGCGTGAGCTTCGCCTGCGAGTACGCGGTCTTCGCCTGCAGCACGTCCGCGATCGTCGCGAGCCCGACGCGCTGCCGCTCCTGCGTGGATTCGAGGCTCGTTTGCGCCTCCTGCACGCTCAGTCGCTCGGCCTCGACCAGGCCCTTGGTGGCCATGTAGTTGAAGTACGCGCTCTCGACCGCGAGCACGACGTTCTGGATGGTCGCGTTGTGGGTCCAGTTGGACGCGATGAGCGCCTGCTTCGCCGATTCGATCGTTCCCGCCCGCCCGCCGAGATCCGCGATCAGCCAGCTCACGGAAAAGGTTGGGCCGTAGTTCGTCTGCGTGAGCGATGGCCGAAGCACGCTGTCGTTGCTGAACGTGGGCGATGACTTCAGATGATTAACGCCGATCTGCGCATCGATCGTTGGATAGTAGAGCCCCTTCGATCCACCGTACGCCGCCGCGGCCGCGCGCGCGTTCGCCCACGAGATCTGAGTCTCGGGATTATTTCGGAGCGCAAGATCGACGACGTCGCCCAACGTGAGCGTGCTCACCCGCGATGCGAGATCGGGCGGAAATGCCGTTGGCGCCGAGGGGAGGGTGTCTCGCGGTGGCGGCGGGGGCGTCCATTCCTTGTTCGGCGCCGGCGCCACTCCTGCCACACCGGCTACCGATGGCGTACCCGCGCATCCGGCGCTCAGCAGGATTCCTACGATCAAACGAACTCTCTTCACGAAGCGGACACGGGTGAAAGGACGGACTCTGCCACAATACGCGCGGCACCATTACCCTGTTGGGTAGGGAGCCTTGCAGCGTACTCAGGCGGTTCGCGCTTCCTCTCGCTGTGCGATTACTGCGCCCAGGGCGACCACAACGGTCGGGTCGAGCAGCGTGCCCGCGCGAGTTTGGATCGTGGCGACGGCCGCGCTCGGCGAGATCGCCTCGCGATAGGGGCGCGGCGAGGTGAGGGCGTCGAACGCGTCGGCGGCAGCTATGATGCGGCCCCCCAATGAGATAGCCTCGCCTGCCACGCCTCGGGGGTAGCCTCGACCGTCGAAGTGCTCGTGGTGGTCGCACACATAGTCGAGCACGCGGCCGAGGTAGCGAAGCGGAGAGAGGATCTGCATGCCGATGCGAACGTGCTCCCGCACGTGGTCCATCTCCTCGGCGGTGAGCTCGCCGGCCTTGGCGAGCACCATCTCGCTCACGCCGGCCGTTCCGACGTCGTGCAGCAGTCCAGCGATGCGTACCGCCTCGACCGTCGCCTCGTCGAGACCCATGTGGGCGGCGATCCCCGTCGCGAGCACGGCGACGCGCTCGGAATGTCCGGCCATGAATGGCGTCTTCGTCTCCATCGCGGAGATGACCGAGTGCGCGACGTCGACGGTGAGCAGCTCGAGCGAGCTCCGGTCGCGCTCCATCTCCTCGATCCTGCGCGCAACTTCGATCGTCGCGGCCTGCTCGGCGCGCCGATGCTCGATCGTGCGTGCGCGCCGCGCCAGCGCTTCGACGACGGCGCCGTGCAGATCCGCGAGCTCGATCGGCTTGACGAGGTAGTTGGCCGCCCCGCGCGCCAGTGCCGTGCTCGCGGTGACCGCGTCGTTCACCGCCGAGAGCATGACGATGGCCAGGTCGGGCTCCTGCGCGAGCGCGGGTGCGATGAGCTCCAGTCCCGTCATCCCCGGCATGCGAACGTCGCACACCATCGCCTCGAAGTGCTGCTGCTGCATGGCCTCGAGCGCCGCTGCGCCCGACGCGACGGGCACCGCGTGAAAGCCGCGCATCTTGAGAAAGCGCGACAGCGCCGTGCGGATCGCGGCCTCGTCATCGACGACGAGCACGCGGCCGAGCACCGATGCGTCGACCACGACGGGGACGTGCGCTGCGCTTTCGTTAGACATCAGCTTGAGGGTCATGCGGAGGTCTGTTCGAGAGGCAACGTGAGGCGGAAGGTCGCACCGGCACCCGGCGCACTGTGTACGGTAAGCGTTCCGCCGTGCGTCTGCACGATTCCAAAGCTGACGCTTAACCCAAGGCCGGTGCCCGCGCCTTCGGGTTTGGTGGTGAAGAAGGGCTCGAATATGCGCTTCTGGACCTCGACCGACATTCCCTGGCCGGTGTCCGAGACCTCTACGACCACCCGTCCGGCTGCGACACTCGTGCGAAGCGTGATGATGCGCCGGGCGCCGTTGGCGACCGCGTGCTCGGCGTTCACGACGAGATTGAGCAGAACCTGCTGCAACTGCCGGTCGTCGCCGCGCACGCGCGGGAGCGAAGGCGCGAGCTCCTGCTTGAGCTCGATCCCCGCGGTGCGGAGTCCGTAGGTGCGCAGGCGCATGGTCTGCTCGATCAGCGAATTCATATCGATAGGAACGCTGCGCGGCCCCGTTTTTCTCGCGAACGTGAGCAGGTCGCGTATCACGGCGACCGCGCGATCGGCTTCGCGCTTGATCATCTGCGCGGCTTCGAGCTGATCGGGGGTGAGTCGCTCCTCCTGCAGCAGCTGCGCGAACGCCGAAATGCCGGTGAGAGGATTGTTCACCTCGTGCGCCACGC
>JAQBQC010000004.1 GCA_028287205.1 Gemmatimonadota bacterium | reverse complement strand
TGAAGAACGCGACCTTCTCCGCGCTCTCCGCGTAGATGATTCCGCCGAAGCGCGGCCGCTCGCCCTCGCGTCCCTTCACGAGTCCGCGCTGGTTCGCGATGATGCCGACGGGGATCCCCTCGATGCTGGCGTCTCCACAGATCATTTCGCGTGCGAGCCCTTCCTGCATCTCGTGGAGCCTGCCATCGTCGACGATGGCGCGGAGGAGCGCGTGCATGTCGTACGACATCCGATGATCCGCGGGAAGCAGCTCTTGCAGCGACTCCGCGCTCGGATGCGCGCTGGACTGAGCGTGCTTTGCCTGGGCATCGGCGTATGGGGTAGGCGCCACCGGCAGCCGGTCTATCAGCTCGCGCAGCTTCGCGATGCACGCCTGATCGTCCGCCACGCTGAAGTGCGCGACGCCGGACTTCTCAGTGTGCGTGCGCGCGCCGCCGAGCGACTCCGAATCGATCACCTGTCCCGTGGCGCCCTTCACGAGATTGGGGCCACCGAGTCCCATGAACGACGTGCCTTCGACCATGAGGATCACATCGGACAGCGCAGGGAGATACGCGCCGCCCGCGATGCACGGCCCCATCACCGCGGCAAACTGCGGAATGCGCAGATACCGGCGCATGATGGAGTTGTAGTAGAAGATCCTGCTCGCGCCGTACTGCCCGGGAAACACGCCGCCCTGGTACGGCAGATTCACGCCCGCAGAGTCGACGAGGTAAACGATGGGAATGCGGCAGCGCATGGCTATTTCCTGCGCGCGGAGAATCTTCTGGATCGTCTCCGGCCACCACGAGCCCGCCTTGACGGTCGCATCGTTCGCGACGACGACGATCTCGCGTCCATGTACGCCCGTCAGTCCGGGGACGACGCCCGCCGCGGGCGCCTGGCCGTCGTACTTGTCGTACGCGAGCAGCAGTCCGATCTCGAGGAAGCGCGTGTCGTTATCGCGAAGCAGCTCGATGCGCTCGCGCGCGGTGAGCTTCCCTTGCGCGTGCTGGCGGTCGATTTTCGCGCTGCCGCCGCCGTCGCGGAGCCGTGATTCCAGCTCGCGGATTTCGTTGGAAAGCTGGCCGAGCCGGGACATCACGCCTCCTGCTGCTGGCGCTCGGCGAACCACTCTCGGATGTAGTTGATCAGATCGGTGGTGGCGGTGCCGGGGCCGAAGAGGCGGCCG
The DNA here is from genome assembly GCA_028287205.1 of Gemmatimonadota bacterium. Lineage (GTDB taxonomy): Bacteria > Gemmatimonadota > Gemmatimonadetes > Gemmatimonadales > Gemmatimonadaceae > FEN-1250. Next base: position 7,125 of record JAQBQC010000004.1, on the reverse strand, counting down.
ATTCCCTGCTTCTGGAGCGCCTCGATGTCCTCCGCCGGGAGGATGCCGCCGCCGGTGATGAGGATGTCGTCTCGTCCCTGCTCGCGCACGAGGGCGAGCACGCGCGGGAAGAGCGTCATGTGCGCACCACTGAGGATCGAGAGTCCGATGACGTCGACATCCTCCTGGATGGCGGCCGTCGCGATCATCTCCGGCGTCTGGTGCAGACCCGTGTAGATGACCTCCATTCCGGCGTCGCGCAGCGCGGCGGCGACGACCTTTGCGCCTCGATCATGACCATCGAGGCCGGGTTTGGCGATCAGAACACGGATAGGACGCATCACTCACGAGGACGAATGATGATCGCTCGCGTGGCGCTCGCGATCGGTACGACGCTGCAAGTTATCGTGAGGGGCGCTAGCCCGCCAACTCGCTCTTGCGCGCCACGAGGAGCATCTCGGACGAGCGGCGGGAGAGCGGCGCATTGCTCCAGCCGTCGTATGCCTCTTCGACAATCAAGTCAGCCGACTGACAAAGTTCCGCCAGGCGAGTGGCCGTATAGAGCCGGATGCGATGCTCACGCTCGCCGCTCGACCGCTTCCCGCTCCAGTGCGAGCGAATCGTGAGAACCCCGGACAGGGAATCGAAATCGCGTTCGTGCGCGATCATCGTCCCATCTTCACTCTTCCACCAGTCGCGCGAGAGAAACTTCGCCATCACACCGTCGCGGCTTCCGCCATGCCACACGAGTACGCCGCCCGGCCGAAGCACGCGTGCGAACTCCCGAATCACGCGTACGTCGTCCGTCGGATCGAGGAAGAAGCCAAAGCTCGTGAACAGATTGAGCACCGCGGCGAAGCGGCCCGTCCATTTTGCGGGCAGGGCGCGCATGTCTCCCTGTGCGTAGCGCAGATTCGCAGCCGTGCCGCGCTCCTTCGCGATGTCGAGCAAATGGCGCGAGTAGTCGAGCCCCGTCACGTCGAATCCCGCCTCGGCGAGCAGGTGCGCGTGTCGACCCTGCCCGCACGGCACATCGAGAAGCCGTTCGCCGGCGGAGAGGCCGAGGAGCTCGATCAGCCGCGCGACATCCGCGCGGTCGCGCGCCGGCGAGAAGATCGGCTCGTATTCCAGCAGGTACTGCGCATCGAAGTACGACTGCCACCATTCCTTCGGCCGGCGCTTCCGAGCTGTCAAAAGAATACCGGCTCGCGATAGGCGCCGAATACCTCTTCCATCGCCGCGCGAATCTCGAACAGCGTCGCGTACGCGCGCGCGCAGTCGAGAATGTGCGGCACGAGATTCTCCGTCGTGCGCGCAGCCGCCTTGAGCGCGTCGAGCCGGCGCGACACGAGCTCGTTGTTGCGGGTGGCGCGCAGCTCGGCGAGCCGCGTGCGCTGCTCTCGCTCCGTATCTCCGATCTTGAGCAGCGGAATCGTGAGCTCATCATTCTCGACGATGAAGTCGTTGACGCCGACGATGATCCGGCGATGCTGCTCGATCTCCCACTGCTGCCGCGCGGCCGACTCGGCGATGCGGCGCTGAAACCATCCCGTCTCGAGCGCGCGCACCACGCCACCGGCGCGCTCGATCTCCTCGAAGAGCGACTCCGCCTCGGTCTCGAGCTTGTCCGTGAGCGCCTCGACGTAGTACGAGCCACCGAGCGGATCGATGACGTTGGGCACGCCGCTCTCGAACGCGAGGATCTGCTGCGTGCGAAGCGCCACCTGCACCGAGTGCTCGGTGGGAAGCGCGAGCGTCTCGTCCATCGAGTTCGTGTGCAGCGACTGTGTGCCGCCAAGTGCGGCGGCCATGGCCTGGTAGGCTACGCGCACGACGTTGTTCATGGGCTGCGCGGCGGTGAGCGTGACGCCCGCGGTCTGCGAGTGGAAGCGCATCGCCCACGAGCGCGGATCCTTCGCGCCGAAGCGATCGCGCATGTGGCGCGCCCAGATGCGGCGGGCGGCGCGCAGCTTGGCGATCTCCTCGAAGAAATCGTTGTGGATGTCCCAGAAGAACGACAGGCGCGGAGCGAAGTCATCGATCTTGAGCCCGCGTGCAACCCCGCGCTCGACGTAGGTGAAACCATCGGCGAGCGTGAACGCGAGCTCCTGCGCGGCGGTCGATCCGGCTTCACGAATGTGGTAGCCAGAGATCGAGATCGTGTTCCAGCGCGGCGCGTGCTTCGCGCTCCACTCGAAGCCGTCCACGATCAGCCGCAGCGCCGGCTCGATCGGATAGACCCACGCGTGCTGGGCCATGTATTCCTTCAGGATGTCGTTCTGAATCGTGCCCTGCAGCTTCGATGCATCGACGCCCTGCTTCTCAGCCGCCGCGATGTAGAAGCAGTAGAGAATGATCGCCGGCCCGTTGATCGTCATCGACGTCGAGACCTTGTCGAGCGGGATCCCGTCGAAGAGCGACTCCATGTCCGCGAGGCTCGAGATCGCGACGCCGCACTTGCCGACCTCTCCCTCTGAGCGCGGATGATCGGAGTCGTAGCCCATCAGCGTCGGGAAGTCGAAGGCCACCGACAGCCCGGTTTGTCCATGCTCGAGCAGGAACTTGTAGCGCGCGTTCGTGTCGTGCGCGCTGCCGAAGCCTGCGAACTGGCGCATCGTCCACAGTCGGCCGCGATAGCCTGTGGGGTGGATGCCGCGCGTATACGGAAAGGATCCCGGCAGCGACATGTCCGCGTCGCCAGCGGTGTCGAGCGGCGTGAACAGCGGCGCGATTTCGCCGCCCGAGTTCACGAAGGCGAGATCGCGCACCTTGCTCGCAGCGAATCGCTCGCGCCACGCGGCCACCTCTGCGCGCAGCTGTGCGAGCTCCTCTTCCTGCGAGCGATGCGAGTCGATCTGCGGATCGAGTGTCGTCATGCTACCTCACTCTCACTGTTCGTCGAGCGTGAATGCGAGAGAAGCGTCGCGACCTGTGCAATCAGCTCCTCGGATGCAGCCAGCGGTGTCGTTCGCCCTTCTTCGACGTCCGGCAGCAAAGCCTCCAGCCGCGCCGTGAGCGCACGATCGTTCCAGATGCGGTCGTGCAGCGAACGATCCACCCCTTCCACCACGCGATCGCGAAGCCGTGCACGCCGTCGCGTCAGCAGCGTTCCGCTCTTCTCAAGGTAATCAAAGTGCGCATCGAGTGCCGACGCGAGCTCGCTGATTCCCTCCCCGCGCTCGGCGCTCGTAGCAAGAACGGGTGGCGTCCACGATGGCTCGCCCATAGCGTGCGATGACTCCTGCGATGCGTCGCGTTCCGCGCGCGCGCGCCTGCCCATGCGCGCGAGATCCACGCCGTGATGTGCTGGCACGTTGCGCGCCAGCTGCCCCATGCGAAGCCCGAGCATCAGCTTCATTTCGTGCCGCATGCGGTCTGCGCCGGGGCGATCCGCCTTGTTCACGACGAACAGATCGGCCGCCTCCATCAGGCCGGCCTTGAGCGTCTGAATCGAATCCCCCGATTCGGGTACGATCACCAACACGCTCGTGTCGGCAGTATGCGCGACATCGAGCTCGCTCTGGCCAACGCCAACCGTCTCCACGAGGAGCCGGTCGAAGCCGAACGCATCGAGCACATCGCACACATCGCGCGTTGCCGCGGCGAGCCCACCGAGCGCGCCGCGCGTGGCCATCGAGCGTATGAAGATCCCGTTGTCGAGCGCGACGGATTCCATGCGAATGCGATCGCCGAGCAGCGCGCCACCCGTGTACGGCGACGTCGGATCCACGGCGATGATCCCCACCGTGAGCCCTGCTTTCCGATAGTGCTCGGCCAGCCGCGTCGTGAGCGTGCTCTTGCCGGCGCCCGGAGGCCCGGTGATGCCGATGCGCCGCGCGCGACCGAGCATCGGATGCAGAGACGCGAGCAGTCGCGATGCGCCGTCGCGGCGGTTCTCGACGATCGAGATCGCGCGCGCGAGCGCCGCGGGACGTCTCGCCGCGAAGTCGTCGAGCAGCTTCGCGTGCGCCGGGAGAGCCGCGGTCGGCATTGCTACTGGGGGAGCCGAAGCGGGACTGGCGGCGCGGCGTCGGCGCGCTGGGCGAGCAGTCGCTGGATGCGCGTGGGCGTCGCGCGCACGACCGTGAGCTCGAGCGATCCGAGCACGAACCGCTCGCCGACGACCGGGATGCGGCCGAGCGCGCGCACGATCAGGCCGGCGAGGGGTTGCGTGCGATCCTCGACCCAATCCGGAAGCTGCGCATCGAAACGGGCAGCAACCTCGCTTGCGGGCATCGACGCGTCGAGCACCACCGCGTGACGCGAGTGCCCGACGTCCGCGGCCGCGGGCTCGTCGTGCTCATCGTGGATGTCGCCGACGAGCTCCTCGAGCAGATCCTCGAGCGTCACGATGCCAGCCGTGCCTCCGAACTCGTCGGCGACGACGGCAAAGTGAAATTGCCCACGCAGCATCTCGAACAGCATCTCGCTGACTCGCTTCGTCGCCGGCGCGTGCGGCACGGGGCGCAGGGGCGCCATGCGCTCCCCACCGTCGCGGAACACGTCGAACACGTGCACGACGCCCACGATCTCGTCGAGCGACCCGCGGTACACCGGCACGCGGCTGTATCCAGACTGCGCAATCACCGCGGCCATCTCGAGCGGCGAGAGGGCCATGTCCACTGCGAACACCGCCGTGCGCGGCGTCATCACATCGCGAAGCACCCGCTCTCCGAATTGCACGACACCAGTGATGATGTCGATCTCCTCGCGCTCGCCGATCCCCTCCAGCTGTCCTTCGCGCAGCAGCTCTTCGAAGCCTTCGCGGCGCGACAGCTCGTTTGTCGCGGGACGTACGCTGGCGGCCGCGACCGCGGTGGCGATCCGCTCCACAGGCGAGAGCAGCGCCGATGTCGCGCGGAGCGTCGGCAGCAGCACGGGCACAAGCTTCGACGACCAGCGCCGCGCGAGCGCGCGCGGAAGCAGCTGACCCAGCACGAGCACCGCGAGCCCGAAGAGCAGAATCTCGAGTACGATGCCTATGACATCCGACGCCGGACGCGTACCGATCGCCATTCCGGCCACGATCGCGAGCAGCGCCGCGGCGCTCACGGATCCCGCCAGCAGCTGATGCAGGCGCTCCAGATACGCCTCGGCCGTCACCTTGCCCGTGAGCTGCTGTTCCACCCAGTCGCGCAGCCAGAGGCGACTTGCGGAGCGCAGCGCGGTCGCGGCGGCGGTGAGCCACGCCATCATGAGCAGAAGCAGCGCGAGCACCCAGATCATCGCGCGCTCACCGCGCTCGCAGTCTCCAGGCGCTCGAAGTAGAGTCGATCGATGCGGCGTCTGATCACGCGCTCCACCACCACGCGGAAGCCGTGCAACGTGAGCGTCTCGCCGGCGCGGGGAACCCGGCCGAGTCGCTGGAAGATCAGCCCGCCGACGGTGGTGATGTCCTTGTCCTCGAAGTGCTCGCCCAACGCCTCGGAAAGCTCATCGAGCGTGACGCGCCCCGATACCCAGAAGCGCGTGTTCGCCTCCGCCACGATGGGCGGCTCCTCCCAATCGTTCTCGTCGCGAATGTCGCCCACGATCTCCTCGAGAATGTCCTCGATGGTCAGGAGACCGGCGGTGCCGCCGTACTCGTCGACGACGATCGCGATGTGTGTGCGCGTCGCCTTGAAGTCGCGGAGCTGCGAGTCGATCGCCTTGCTCTCGGGAATGAACGCGGCGGGGCGCACAAGCGATGCCCATCCCGCGGCGGGCTCGTCATCGGCGATGACGGCCGCGAGCAGATCCTTCGCGTAGAGAATGCCGACCACCTGATCGAGCGTGTCGTCATAGACGGGAAGGCGCGCGTGCTGCGAGCTCCGCACACGATCCACCACTTCCGACCACGGCGTGGAACGCTCGACGCCGATGATGTCCACGCGCGGGACCATCACCTCCTGCACCTCGGTGTCGCCGAGCGAGAACACGCGTCGCAGAATCGCGCGCTGTTCGCGCGGCGTCTGCGGTCCGTGCGCGACGACATCGCGCAGCGGCGCGGTGGATCCCTCGCGCTCATCGCTCAAGGGCGGCGGCGGTAGCAGGCGCGCGAGCATGCCGTCGATGGCGGCGCCCGTTGCCACGAGCGGATTCATGATCAGCTCGATCAGTGAGATGAAGAGTGCGAAGCGCGAGAGCACCGGCGCCCCGATCATGTCGCCGACCTCACGCGGCAGAATCTCGCCGAGCACGAGGATCAGCACGACTCCGCCGAGCGCGATCGCGATCGCCACCGGCGCCGGACGCTCCCAGAGCTCCGCCGCGATGGCGAATGCCGCGCCGCTCGTGATCTGTGCGAACAGCCGCGTGATCGAGAGCGCGCGGTGTGTCCGCTCGCGCGCGTCGCCGCGTGGAAGCGTGCTCCCCTCGCGCGTCTGGGTATCGCGGCCCGCCGTGAGCAGCGCGCCGTCCGCGAGCGCGCAGAGTGCGGAAAGCGCGAGCGCGAGCACGCCGACGACGATCCAGGCAATGATCATGCGGAGGCCAGCACGCGCGCGAGCACCCGTTCCTGGCGCTTCCACATTGGCGACGTGGTGCGCGCATCCGACTCCGCATGGTCGTAGCCGAGCACGTGGAGTGTGCCGTGCACCACGAGACGTGCGAGCTCCTCGCGCACGGGCACGCCGTGCTCGAGCGCGTTGGCACGCGCCACCGCCGGCGCGATGTAAATGTCCCCGATTACCGCCGAGCCTTTCCCGGCATCACGGAAGCCGAAGGAGATCACGTCCGTCGCGCCACGATGGCCGAGGTGCTTCGCGTTGAGCCTCGCAATGGCGGTGTTGCTCACGAAGGTGATCGAGAGCATGGCGTCGCGTACGCGCTCCGATGCGAGCGCGGCGCGCGCGACGGCCTCCACTCGCGCGGCAGCGAGCGCGACGCGCACATCGCGAGCGCACACGTAGATGCTCACGCTCATACGGCTGCGAACTCCGATGTCACGCCGCCGCTCGCCGCAGGATAGTCGATCCGCGCGTGGTGCATGCTCGAGAACACGCGCGCGAACTCGTCCTTGATCACGTCGAGATCGCGCAGCGTCAGCGGCGCCTGGTGCAGCTGCCCCTGGTCGATGCGCTGCTTCACGATGTGATCGATCACTTCGCGCACGCGCTGCGGTGTGGGATCCTGCAGCACGCGAACCGATGCCTCGACGCCGTCCGC
>JAQBQC010000566.1 GCA_028287205.1 Gemmatimonadota bacterium | reverse complement strand
GCCGTCATCGTCGACGCAGTTCGCACGCCGATCGGCCGCCACGGCGGCGCCCTCGCCCGCGTGCGCCCCGACGACCTCGCAGCCGTGCCCCTCCGCGCCCTCCTCGCGCGCACGCGCATCGATCCCGCCACCATCGACGACGTTTTGCTCGGCGCCGCCAATCAGTCCGGCGAAGACAACCGCAACGTCGCGCGGCTCGCGCTGCTGCTCGCCGGGATTCCGGTGAGCGTTCCGGGACAGACCGTGAACCGGCTCTGCGGGTCCGGTCTGCAGGCGATCGTGAGCGCCGTGCATGCGATTCGGAGCGACGAAGGAAGCTGCTTCATCGCGGGCGGAGTCGAGAGCATGTCGCGCGCGCCCTGGGTGACGCTCAAGCCCGAGAGCGCATTCCCGCGCGGCGCTCCGAACGTCGCGGACACCACGCTCGGATGGCGCTTCCCGAACGCGAAGCTCCCTGCCGATTGGCTGATCTCCATGGGAGATACGGCCGAGGTGGTCGCGAAGCGATGCAACATCTCGCGCGAGGATCAGGACGCGTTCGCCGCCGAGAGTCAGTGCCGCACCGCGAAGGCCGTGGCGGCCGGACGATTCCACGACGAGATCGTGCCGGTGTCGGTGCCGGGCGCGAAGGGCGAGACGATCGTTGACCGTGACGAGCACCCGCGTCCCGACAGCACGATCGAGAAGCTGCGAGCGATGAAACCCGCGTTCGCATCCGACGGCACCGTGACCGCCGGCAACGCGAGCGGTATCAACGATGGCGCGAGTGCTGTGCTCGTAATGTCGGCACACGCGGCGAAGGCGGCCGGCACTCGTCCATTCGCGCGTGTGGTCTCGAGCGCCGTCGCCGGCGTCTCACCCGAGGTCATGGGGCTCGGCCCCATTCCCGCGTCGCGGCTCGCGCTCGCGCGCGCGGCGCTCACAATCGGCGACATGGATCTCATCGAGCTCAATGAGGCGTTCGCGTCGCAGGCGCTCGCATGCATCCGCGAGCTCGGCGCTGATCCCGCGCGCGTGAACGTCAACGGCGGCGCCATCGCGCTCGGCCATCCGCTCGGCTCCTCGGGCGCTCGCATCGTCACCACGCTCGTGCACGAGATGCGTCGCCGGGATGCGCGCTACGGGCTTGCGACGATGTGCATCGGTGTGGGCCAGGGCATCGCGATGATCGTCGAGCGCATCGCGGAATGACCGCCGGCGCACGGCCGATACTGATCGGGCACCGCGGCGCGCCGCGCGAGCGTCCCGAAAACACCCTTCCCTCCTTTCTCCGCGCGCTCGAGCAGCAGGCAGACGGCATCGAGCTCGATGTGCACTGTACGAAGGATCGCGTCGTCGTCGTGCACCACGATGAGATTCCTCGTGCGACGCCACCGTCGGGGCGCCTCGCGGGCATGCGCATCGATGCGCTCACGTTCGACGAGCTCCAGGGCTTCTCGGTGCGCGGGCTCGCGCTGATCTCCACGCTGGCGGAGGCGCTCGCCGTGATCAAGGGGCGCGCGGACGTGTTCATCGAGCTCAAAGGCGCTGGCATCGAGCGTGAGGTGGTCGACGTCATTCGCGCGTCGATCGCGCCGGCTCGCTGCGCCGTTCACAGCTTCGATCATGCGCAAGTAGCGCGAGCCCGGGCGCTCGCCCCTGAAATTCGCGGCGGAATTCTTTTCGACCGTCCCGTTGCAGATCCGGCTGCGGCCATGCGCGCATCAAACGCGCTGGATGTGTGGCCGAGCCGAGAGCATGTGAGCGAGGAGCTCGTGCGCGCGGTACACGATGCCGGGGGGCGCGTCATTCCATGGACGGTGAACGATGCGAGCCAGGCCGTCGCGTTGGCCGCGCTCGGCGTCGACGGACTGTGCACCGATTTCCTTCCTGCGCTGCGCGCTGCGCTCTGACAATTCGGCGCAGCGTCACGGCTGGCGTCGCTTTGGCGCCCCCTCTACGTTCCACTGTTCCTCGTTCATCACGCTCAGCGGAGGCACCTCCAGCAATGCGCATTGTCGTGTTCGCAGCTGCTCTCTCCGTGCTCGCATGCACACCGGCGAAGGGGAGTCAATCTCCCGCGCCAAAGGTGCCAGCGGCCGGAGACAGCAGTCACTCGAAAGACTCGAAGGATTCCACGACGGCAGGGCGCGGCGCGCTCTCGATGCCGAACGCCGACCCCTTTCCGAGTACGTATAAGCCGTTTCCATCGAAGACGACGGTCATCAAGAACGTCACCATTCTGACGGCGGCGGGCCCGCGCATCTCGAACGGCGCGATCCTGTTCAGGAACGGCAAGATCGAGTCGGTTGGTGCGAGCGTCAGCGCGCCCGCCGATGCGACGGTGATCGACGGCGCCGGGAAGTTCGTGACGCCCGGCATCATCGACATTCATTCGCATCTCGGCGTCTACTCCGCGCCGGGCGTGGAGGCGAGCAGCGATGGCAACGAGGCCACGCGCCCCGTGACCGCGTACGTATGGGCGGAGCACTCGGTGTGGCCGCAGGATCCGCAGTTCCCGCGCAACCTCGCAGGGGGGATCACCACACTACAGGTGCTTCCCGGCTCGGCGAATCTCATCGGCGGTCGCAGCGTCGTGCTCAAGGTCGTTCCGAGCCGCACCGTGCAGGGGATGAAGTTCCCGGGCGCCAAGTACGGGCTCAAGATGGCGTGCGGCGAAAATCCGAAGCGCGTGTACGGCCAGAAGGGCGGACCGCAGACGCGCATGGGCAATGTCGCTGGTTATCGCACCGCGTGGATCGAGGCGGAGCAGTATCGTCGCAAGTG
>JAQBQC010000564.1 GCA_028287205.1 Gemmatimonadota bacterium | reverse complement strand
TGGCCGAGGCCTGGCTGTCTGCACAACGCGCCGGTTGGGAGCAGCACACGGACAGGCTCGAGCAATTCGTCCTCGCTACCAGAGACAAGAGAAAACAGAAATGACATCTCCGCTGAATCCGGATCTCGACCTGACGATATCGCGGGTCATCAAGGCGCCCAGGTCGGCCGTATGGAGTGCGTGGACGGACCGAAAGAGCCTCGAGCAATGGTGGATTCCAGCTCCGGCGAAATGCAAAGTGGTGGCGCTGGACCTGCGCCCCGGCGGCGCATTCGTCACGCAGATGAGCGAAGATGGCGGCGCCTTCACGCCGCACGTGAGCGCCTGCTTTCTGGCGATCGACCATCTCGAGCGCATCGTGTTCACCAACGCGCTCACAGGCGGATGGCGGCCGGCCGAGCATCCCTTCATCACGGCGATCATCACGCTGCGCGATCATGCCCTGGGCACGGACTACTCGGCGCACGTCATGCACAAGAGCACCGCGGATCGGAACACGCACGAGACGATGGGATTTTTCGACGGGTGGGGCACGGTAGGTGCGCAGCTCGCGGCGCTGGTCGAGCCACGGTCGTAGTTGTGACGTACTGCCGCGTCGAGCGCCTCATGGCCCCGACGCGGAACTGATCCTTCAGCGGCTGCTGCCCGCAGCTGTCTGCGCTTCGCGAATGATGTCGTTGACACGCCGCGCATCCGGAATCGACTCGAACGCCGGAATTTGCGTTCCTCCCGGCCACGAGCTTCCGGCCAGGGCGGCGCCGAACGGGGGCAATGCTCCAAAGGTGATGGTACCGGTTCCGTTCGCGCGTTCGCGGAGAGTGACCTCACCCAGCGTGCGCAGCGCGAGTGAACGAGTAGAACCGGCGAACGGACCGACCCGTCCCGTTTCGATCAGTACCCGAGTGGACGTGACCGCGTAAGTGGTACGACCGCGGCGCACGGCGTCCACGAAGAAACGACCCACCGTGATGTAGATCCCCATCAGGACGAACGGGATTCCCCATAGAGCGAAGAAGCCCGGAGCGCCGTCGCGCAGGACCGAGAGCTCCCAGAACACAGCAAACCCCGCCCACAGGAAGCTGAATGGAATCACGAAGACGTCTGAAGGCCGCAGCATGATGCCCGGGCGCGGCACGCCGGCCCAGAGTTGGCGCTCGTCTCGGTCGAGCGGGAACTGTATCGAGGTAACAGAGGTGGTCGACACGAATCGTCACTCGGTAGTTGTGGGGTGGATTGACGATGTGACGCATAGCTGCAAAAGCAGCAGCCTCAATTCTGGTCTACGATCCGCGCGCTCGCGAGTCCAGCAGCTTCTCGCTCATCTCCCAGAGACGCTTTCGCGCATCCACATCGTACGATCGTGGCGATGAGCGCTTCGCCTCTCCTTTCTCGTAGTAGCCGCCGCTCACACCCTCCACTGCCGGCGAGCTCGCGAGAAAGACCGGCGTGGCGGCGCCCTGTGCCGGGGAGATGAGGAAGGGCGAGATCAGCGCGTACAGCAACCGTGGCAGCTGGCGCAGCATGCTCGTCGCCACGGCGCCTGGATGCACGCAGTTCGCAGTTACTCCCGTGCCCGCAAGTCGCGCGGAGAGCTCGTACGTGAAGAGCACGTTCATGAGCTTCGACTTTCCGTACACGGCGAAGCCACGGTAGCTCTTCTCGCTCTGCAAATCGTCGAAGTCGATCGGCCCATGCCTCTCAGCTACCGACGCAACGTTCACTATTCTGGACGGCGCTCCGGATCGAAGCAGCGGCATGAGCTCGCGCGTGAAGAGAAAGGGAGCGAGATAGTTCACCGCGAACGTGAGCTCGAATCCATCCACGCTCAGCGTCCGATACTTGTTCGCAACCCCGGCGTTGTTCACCAGCACCTGTAACGCCCCGTAGCGCCGCCCGATCTCGGCCGCAGCGGCGCGCACCTCATTGAGCGACGCGAAGTCGGCGAGCACCCATTCGACGTTCGAGTTTTCCGAGGCGAGCTTGATCTCATCGACGGTTCCCGCGGCCCGTGTTCTGTCGCGCGCAACGATCACCACCGTCGCACCCATCTTCGCGAGCGCCAGCGCGGTTTCCTTCCCGATCCCGGCCGTCGCGCCGGTGACCACGCACACCTTGCCCGTCATCAGCCGCGACTCTGCGCTCACGAGTGGCGCCCCGCACCGCTGGCCCGGTATGTTGCACAGCGTCCAATTATGGTGAGCAGCATGCGCCCAACATCGCCCTCGTACACACCTCGCACAACCGCTCTCAGGTGATCACGCTCACCCGCGCGCTCGCCCTCGCGCTGCTCATCGGTACGCTGATGCTCGCCGGCGGCGCGGCCATGCATCCCATACTCTCCGGAAGCGGCTCGATGGAGCTTGGCATGATCGGCGGAATGCCGATCTGGCGCACCATGCATCTCTTCATGCTCGGCGGCACGGGATTGATCGTCGCGGGTATCTGGGTGCGCCTGGTAGGTGCGCCCGCGAATGCGCCGACAAATACCGCGGTCGTCGCGGCGCTCACGATCATCACCGTCGGCATCGCGCTCGATTCGCTCAACACGACGTTCATGGCCGGGCCCGCGTGGCGCATGGCGCA
>JAQBQC010000534.1 GCA_028287205.1 Gemmatimonadota bacterium | reverse complement strand
GATTCGCCATCACGCGCGACGTCTGCTCGACGATACCTCCTTCGACGATCTTTCCGGTGGTGGGATCGAGCGCAATCTGCCCCGCGGTGAAGAGAAAGCCGCCCGCCACGATTGCCTGTGAATAAGGCCCGATGGCAGCTGGAGCAGTCTCAGTCTCGATTCGCTGGTGCGGCACACATCCCCCTGTAAGAAGTAAGCTGCGCTCTGTCGGCCGATCGTACGGTAAGTCTAGAACAGCCCCGTGATCGTGCCGTCCTTCGTGATACTCATCTTCTCGGCGGAAGGCTCTTTCGGCAGTCCCGGCATCGTCATGATGTCACCCGCCTGCGCAACCACGAAGCCGGCACCCGCGAGCGGATAGACCTCGTTCACGTGAATCCGGAAGCCCGTTGGCCTCCCCATCTTCGTTGCGTCGTCGGTAACCGAGTACTGCGTCTTGGCCATGCACACGGGCGTCTCGCCCAATCCTATGGACTCAAGATACTCGATGGCGCGGTCCGCCTTCACGCTATAATCCGCTCCATCGCCGCCGTACACCTTGCGCACGATGGTATCGATCTTTTCCTTGATGGGCCGCTTGGTGTCGTAGAGCGGCTTGAACGACGACTTGTCGTGGTCGAGCGCATCGAACACCTCGCGCGCGAGCTCCTCGCCCCCCTCTCCGCCCTTCTCCCAGACTTCGTTCAGCGCGACGCGCACGTTGTGCTTGCGCGCGAAGTCGGCGACCATCTTCAGCTCCGCATCGCTGTCCGTCGTGAACCGGTTGACGGCCACGATCACCGGCACGCCGAACTGCGACACATTCTCGATGTGCAGCGCGAGATTGGGAAGTCCCTTCTCGAGAGCGCTCAGATCTTCCGTCGCGAGATTCTTCTTGTTCGCGCCGCCGTTGAGCTTGAGCGCGCGCACGGTCGCCACGAGCACGGCAACCTCCGGCTTGAGATCGGCGAAGCGGCACTTGATGTCGAAGAACTTTTCCGCGCCGAGATCGGAGCCGAAGCCCGCCTCGGTGAGCACGATGTCGGCGAGAGCGAGACCGGTCTTCGTCGCGATGACGCTGTTGCAGCCGTGCGCGATGTTGCCAAAGGGCCCCGCGTGCACGATGGCCGGGCCGCCCTCGAGCGTCTGCACGAGATTCGGCCGAATCGCATCCTTGAGGAGAAGGCTCATCGCGCCGACGGCCTTCAGGTCGCTCGCGCGAATCGGCTTCCGCTCGCTGCCGGCCGTCGCGCCTACGACGATGCTCGCGAGCCGCTTCTCGAGATCCTCGCGACTCGAGGCGAGCGCCACGATCGCCATCACCTCGCTCGCGGGGATGATCACCCAGCGCTCTTCGCGCACGACGCCATTCGCGACGCCGCCAAGCCCGATCACCGCGTCGCGCAGCGCCCGGTCGTTCATGTCGATGGTGCGCGGCCACGTGATGCGACGGGGATCGGCGTTGAGCGGATTGCCCTGCGTGAGATGATTGTCGAGCATCGCCGAGAGCAGGTTGTGTGCGGATGCGATCGCGTGGAAGTCGCCGGTGAAGTGAAGGTTGATGTCCTCCATCGGGACGACCTGCGCATACCCGCCACCCGCCGCGCCGCCTTTCACTCCGAACACCGGCCCCATGCTGGGCTCGCGCATGCACAGCACGGCGTTCCTGCCGAGGCGACGCATCGCCTGCGTGAGACCGACGAGCGTCGTGCTCTTCCCCTCACCCGCGGCGGTGGGATTCACGCCCGTCACGAGCACGAGTCGACCTTTGGGCGGGCGCTGCGACACATCGAGATCGATCTTCGCCTTGTACTTGCCGTACAGGTCCAGCTCATCCGGCTTCAGACCGAGATCGGCCGCCACGTCCACGATTGGACGCATCTTCGCGTGCTGCGCGATCTCGATATCAGAGGGGACAGTTGCCACACTCGGCTCCGCGACGCTGGATGAAATTGGTGAGGCTGGATGATACCGAAACTCGACGGGCCTTTGCTAGGTGCGCGCTACGGTGGGCGAGACGTCGAACAGTCGCGCGGCGTTCTCGGCCGTCCGATCGGCCAGGGATTGTGGGGCGACGCCGCGCACGACCGCGAGTCGCTCGATCGTGTGCGCGACCCATGCGGGCTCGTTGCGCTTGCCGCGCCTCGGCACCGGCGCAAGATACGGCGCGTCGCTCTCGACGAGGAGGCGATCGTCCGGGATCGCACGCAGCAGGTCCGTATTCGTCCAGTTCTTGAACGTGATGATGCCGCTGAACGAGACGTACCAGCCGTAGCCGAGTGCTCGCTCTGCGAGGGCGAGGCTTCCGGTGTAGCAGTGGAGCACGCCGACCACGCCGTCGCGCGCTGCGCGGTCGATCATCATGGCAGTCTCCGCCTCGGCGTCGCGCGTATGCACGACGACGGGTAGCGATCGCTCCGCGGCGAGCGAGAGCTGCGCCTCGAACGACTCGTGCTGTTTCGCGCGCGGCGCATCGTCGTAGTGAAAGTCGAGGCCGCACTCGCCCACCGCGACGGCGCCGGCATCGAGCAACGCCTCGAGCGCGGGAAGCTGAGTGCTCGCGTCGAAGCGCGCGGCGTCCTGCGGGTGAAGGCCGGCGGTGAAGCGCAGCAGCGGGTATTGTGCTGCGAGCTCCCGGGCACGGGCGGCGTCCTCGAGCGAGGCGCCGATGCAGATGACGAGCGATGCGCCGGCCTCGATCGCCCGCTCGATCACCGCCTCGCGGTCCGCATCGAATGCGGTGTCCGCGAGATGCGAGTGACTATCGATGAATCGCATGCGCGTGAGCTGGAGGCGATTAGCGTAGAGAACTGCCAACGGCTGTACACGAATCAATGCAGCATGAAACGAATCGAACCCGGCGAGGGAAGATGACGTAATCGCCTGCTCGAGCATCACGCCTTCAACTTCGAGCCCTTTCCATCTTTGTCACACTGACTCGACGAGACTATGACGCATTCCCTCAGCGTCGGGTTCGATTCGTTTCATGTTGTATTCGATTCGTGTACAGCCGTTAGCAGGTGATCCCTACTACAACGGCAGCAGCTCGACGCGAGCGACTACGTTCTACCGACTCATAGTGACTGGCGTGCCAGACCGCGGCGCACGCGAACGGCTCGCCGTGCCCGTGTCCGATGCCGTACGCGGCCACTTCTTCTCGATCCACAAGAGCAGCGGTGGCGCCACATAGATCGAGCTGAACGTTCCCGTCACGACACCGAAGAGCATGACGAGCGCGAACGGCCGCAGCACCTCGCCACCGAGGATCGCCAGCGCGAGCAGCGTGGCGAACACCGTTGCGTGCGTGAGCACAGAGCGCGGCAGCGTCTCGTTCACGGAGCGATTGAGCGTCTCGTACAGCGAGACCTTCTGCCGCCGGCGCAGGTTCTCGCGCACGCGGTCGAAGATGATGATCGTGTCGTTCAGCGAATAGCCGATCATCGTCAGAATTCCACCGACGACGACCAGCGAGATCTCGAGATTCGCGTACTTGATGAAGGCGAGTGTCGCGAGAATGTCGTGCGCGGTCGCGATCACCGCGGCCACACCGAATCGCCACTCGAAGCGCCACGCGAGATAGAGGAGCGTCGCCACGAACGAGATCAGAATCGCGTACAGCGCCTTCTGGCGCAGCTCGCCTCCCACCTTCGGTCCAACGGCCTCGGTGCGCTGCACCGTGAACGCGGAGGCTCCGAAGCGCTTCGTGAGCGCCGCCTGGATCTCGGTGGCGATCGACTCCGCTCCGCGCGTCTGCTGCGCGACGGCGCGAGGATCCTGCGCCCGAATCAGATAGTCGAGATCAGTGCCGAACTGCGTGATCTCGGCGCCCTTGATCCCGGCCTGGTCGAGCGTCGACCGCACGTCCGCGACGTTCGGTGCCTTGGCAAAGCGCACCTGCATCAACGTGCCGCCGGTGAACTCGATGCTGTATTTGTAGCCGCTCACCCCGATCCAGATCAGTCCCGGGAGAATGAACAGCAGCGTCACGACCGTGGTGACCTTCCACAGTCGGATGAAATCGATCTTGGTGTCGTGCAGAATACGCAGCATCAGATGCTCAGCGTCTGGGCGCCGCGCGTGCGGTTGAGCCACAGGAGGAAGAAGGTTCGAACGACGAAGATCGAGCTCACCATCGACGCCGCGATACCGGCCATCAGCGTCACGGCGAAGCCCTTCACGGGCCCCGTGCCGACCTCGAAGAGGACGAGCGCGGTGAGCACCGTGGAGACGTTGGAGTCGATGATCGCGCTCATTGCATGCTTGAAGCCCTCATCGATCGAGGCGCGCACGGTTTTCCCGTGCACCATCTCCTCGCGTATTCGCTCGAAGATCAGCACGTTCGCGTCGAGCGCGATACCGATGGAGAGCACGAGTCCCGCGAGTCCCGGCAGCGTGACCGTTGCCTCGAGGCCCGCGAGCAGCGCCAGCGTGAAGAGCAGGTAGAGCAGCAGCGCGGCGACCGCGAGCGTGCCCGAGAAGCGATAGTAGAAAACCATGATCAGCACGACGAGCAGCACGCCGGCGATGCCCGCGTGAATGCCGTCGCGAATCGAATCGGCACCGAGCGACGATCCAATCGTGCGCGACTCGACGACCTTGAGCGGCACCGGCAGCGCACCCGCGCGGAGCACGAGCGCGAGATCCTGCGTCTTCTGCAAATCCGCGCCGCGCATCGTGATCTGCCCGCGCGTGCCGATCGCACTCTGAATCACCGGCGGGCGGCCCATCACACGGTCGTCGAGCACGATCGCCATGTAATCGCCGACGTGCTTTCCCGTCTCGCTGCGAAACCGGCGTCCGCCTTCGTTGTTCAGCGTGAAGGAGACGTAGTTCCCTTCCGTCGGATCATTGCCGGGCTTCGCATCCGTGAGATACTCGCCCGTGATGATCGGCCGCGAATCGACGAGATAGAGCGTCGCGTACGTCGCACCCGCACTCACATCCTCGCTTCCCCAATGCAGCGACTTGCCTGGCGGAAGCGCAGCCTGCACTTCCTTTCGGTCGAGATAGCTCTGCAGCGTGGCGACGTCGTTCTTCGCGACGAGATACTCGCCGGGCATCTGTCCGGGCTGAATGAGCTTCGAGAACGGACCGCCCGTCGCGACTGCTGCGGTGGTGTCGCTCTTGGAGCTGTCGTTCTTCGCCTTCCCGCTATCGGCCGCGGAGAACAGGTTGAGCGGCGACGCCGCCTTCCCCGTGTCCAGCTTGGCCGCGACCAGCGTGCCGCTCCCGGTCTGCTTCACCGCAACGTCGAGACGGGCGAGAGACTTCTCGAGCGCCTGCGTCTTGTCGGCGATCTGGAATTGCAGGAAGGCCGAGCTCTGCACGAGTGCCTCGGCGCGCGCGCGATCATCGATGCCCGGAAGCTCGACGACTATGCGGTCGTTGCCGACCTTCTGCACCACCGGCTCCGAGACGCCGAACTCATCGATGCGGTTGCGCACGACCTTGAGTGCGCGATCGATCGCCTCGGCCTTGTTCTGCACGACGCCCTTGCTGTCGTCGACCTCGAGCGCGAGGTACATGCCGCCCTGCAGATCGAGTCCGCGCTTGAGCGGTACGCGCGTGCGGGTGGTGTCATGAAACACGCCCGTCTTCGGGTCGCGCTCACGTACCGTGACGGTTCGCGGCCAAAGCGCCCAAACGGACGCGACCACGAGCACGAGGATGACGAGGAGTCGATTACGGATATTGGCGTTCATGCGAC
>JAQBQC010000530.1 GCA_028287205.1 Gemmatimonadota bacterium | reverse complement strand
GCTCGGCCTGATCGAGGAGGAGCTCCTCCTTTCGCGTGCCCGAGCGCCCGATGTCGATCGCGGGATAGACGCGACGGTCCGCGATCTTTCGATCGAGCACGAGCTCCATGTTCCCCGTTCCCTTGAATTCCTCGAAGATCACTTCGTCCATGCGCGAGCCGGTCTCGACGAGCGCGGTCGCAATGATCGTGAGGGAGCCAACCTCGTCGATGTTGCGCGCCGCGCCGAAGAAATGCTAGGGCTTGTGCAACGCGTGCGCATCGACACCGCCCGAGAGGATCTTGCCCGAGTGCGGAACGATCACGTTGTGCGCACGCGCGAGGCGGGTGATCGAGTCGAGCAGGATCACGACATCGCGTCCGTGCTCGACGAGCCGCTTGGCCTTCTCGATCACCATGTCGGCCACCTGCACGTGCCGGTCGGCCGGCTCATCGAAAGTGGAGCTGATCACCTCAGCGGACTTCACCTGCTCCTGCATGTCGGTGACCTCTTCCGGTCGTTCGTCGATCAGCAGAACGATGAGCGTGACCTCCGGATGATTCTCGGCGATGGCGTTGGCCATCTTCTGCATGAGAATCGTCTTGCCTGCGCGAGGAGGCGCGACGATCAATCCGCGCTGCCCCTTGCCGATCGGCGCGATGAGATCGACCACGCGCATGCTGAGATCCTCGTTCGACGATTCGAGCCGCAGTCGCACGTCGGGATACCGCGGGCGCAGATTGTCGAAGGTGATGCGCTGGCGCGCAGTGTCCGGATCGGTACCGTTGATCGTTTCGACCTTGAGAAGCGCGAGATACCGCTCGCCTTCCTTCGGCGGCCGAACCTGCCCCGCCACCGTGTCGCCTGTACGCAGGTCGAAGCGCTTGATCTGCGACGGCGAGACGTAGATGTCGTCGGGGCCGTAGAGGTAGTTCCAGTCCTGGCTGCGCAAAAAGCCGTAGCCTTCCGGAAGAATCTCGAGCACGCCTTCGCCGCGCAGCACCGCATCCGCATCGAGGAGATTCTGCTCGATGCGAAAGATGAGATCCTGCTTTCGAAGCCCTGAGAAGTTGGAGATATTGAGCTCGTCAGCCATGGACTGCAGCTCTGCAACCGACTTCTGCTTCAGCTCGGAGATGTCCACGACCGTGCGGTCTGGGGAAGGAAGTACGAACTCACTCGCTGAAGACGCGACAGCGAGGATGTGCCGGCCCGGCGCAGGCGATCGGCATGATCGGGCGCCGCGAAACACGACACGATGGCGAGTGAGAAAAGACGAGGCGGCGGGGCAGGGGGCAACGACCTGCGGGAAGTGCCAAGGTAACGTGGCTAAAAATGGTGGTCAAGTGTGACCGAGCTACCCGTCACTACCTACTTTACGCGCTGGCGCGAGCTCCCGTTGGGGGACCGCGAGATCATCGAGGGGTTCGTCGATCCCGCGCACGACCAGCCGTCGCCTGTGCTTGCCCGCGCCATCGCGCGGTGGCCTGGCGCGCACTACTGGGAGAACACCCCGAACGGGCGCACGCTCGTGCTCGTATCCGAGGATCGGCCGCCGCGCGAGCGCTGGCTGGTGCACGTGCTGCTCTTCGCACTGACACTGCTGTCCATGACCGTGGCGGGTGCGACGTTCGCGGGATTCCCGGCGAACTGGTCGCTTCCGTCGTGGGAGGCGACGCGAATCGGGCTGACGTTCTCTCTTCCGCTCGCCGCGATTCTCGCGGCGCATGAGTCCGGCCACTATCTCGTCGCGCGAAGATACCGCGTGAACGCGAGCCCGCCGTTCTTTCTCCCATTTCCGGCGCAGCTCGGGCTGCTCGGCACCATGGGCGCGTTCATTCGGCTGCGGTCACCGATGTACGACCGTCGCACGCTGTTCGACATCGGAGTCGCGGGTCCATTCGCGGGAATGATCGTGGCGATTCCGATCCTGCTGATCGGGCTCGCGCACAGCGGCACCGTCGCCCTGTTGGACGCGCCGCTCGCGCATCAGGTGATCGTGGTCGAGGACTGGCATCTGCTGCTCGGCGATTCGCTGCTGCTCTGGGTGTGCAGAGCGATCGTGGGCGCGCACGGCACGATCGCGCTCACGCCGCTTGCGATCGCGGGATGGACGGGACTCTTCGTCACGTGTCTCAATCTTCTCCCCCTCGCGCAGCTCGACGGCGGGCACGTCACCTATGCTCTTTTTGGGGAGAGGCAGCCCTGGATTGCGCGCTTTTTCTGGCTGCTGCTCATTCCGATGGGCCGACTATGGCAGGGATGGTGGCTGTGGGCCGTGCTCGCGCTCGTGATCGGGCGCGGACAGCTGGGTCATCCAAGGCTGATCGCACCGGAGCGTCCGCTCGATGCGAAGCGGCGCATGCTGGCGTGGCTCGCAATTGCGCTGCTGGTGCTGACGTTCGCTCCAGCCGCGATCTTCATCCCTGCTTAGGCGGCAGGCTCAGAAGGGCGAGTAGCGCTCCGGCCGTCTCGCGAAATTCGCGAGCGTGCGTGTGATCTGGTCCGAGAGCATCTGAAGGTCGGTCTCCAGCGCGTTGTCATGCACGAATCGGCCGGCCGCGCCATCTTCGCGCGAGATACGAACGCGCACGCTGTCCAGCTGGGCGCGCGTACCGGCGAGCGCTGCGCGAAGGCCCGTATCCGCCTTGAACCCCTTCCGCGTGCCCGGCTCCTGCATGATCTCGAGCAGCGAGTCTGCCCGTGTGATGACGAGCCGCGCGCTGTTCGCCAGCGCGTTGTCTCGGGAGAGAAGCAGGAGCATTCCCTTCCTGCCGGCGTTGCGCTTCTCGAATTGCGCGACGTGCGCCTTGATGAGCTGCAATCGTGACGAGTGCTCTCCGAGACTGCCGAACTGCGTTTGCGTTCTCGAGAGATCGGTGCCGATCGCGCGAAGGCTGCTCACAATCTGCGGAAAGTCCTGGCCGGCCTCGGTGAGCTCGTTCGAGCGCACTTCCGGATCGATGATGGAGACGCGCGTGAGCGTGTCGCCCGCTTCGAGCACGGGCGCCGCGTGTGAGCCGATACGCAGCGCGACGACCTGCGCGCCGAGATAGGTGCCGCCCGGCTTGAACTCGACGCGCGAGTCCTTGCGAATGAATTGCTTGTACTGGCTCAGCACTTCCACCTGAAGCACGGTCTGCACAGCCGTATCCGTGGCGAGCGAGCGAAAGCCTACGTCGTTGACGACGCCAACTTTCTGTCCCTGCAGCCAGACCTCCGTTCCCTTGAGAATTCCGCTGGCCTGATCGGCGACGATGTAGGCGCTGTACGTCTCCCCCCTCAATGAGCCGACGCGCGCGAAGGCGATGATCGCGAGGGCGCCGCCGATGATCGCGACCAGCGCCACGATGCCTCCGGTGAGCTTGCGCCAGGGAGGAGGGCCGTATGCCATGGCTCGTTACGCTCCGCTGCGAGACGAACCAGAGAGGGAGTCGCTGCTCATGCTGAATACTAGGGGCAAGGGGCGGGCCGCATTGGCGTCCCGTTCCAGGGCAACCCGCCGATGGTAGTTTGCGGCGTGACTCGACGCCTCGATTCGCTGGCGGACACCCCACACGACGTACTGGTCATCGGCGGCGGCATCGTCGGCGCCTGCGTTGCACGCGACGCCGCACGCCGAGGCCTGAGGGTGGCGCTCATCGAGCGCCGCGATTTCGGCAGCGGGATCTCCTGGAACAGCCTGAAGATCGTGCACGGCGGACTGCGATCGCTGCAGTCGCTCGATGTTCGCCAGGCTCGCGCGTTCGTGCGCGAGCGGCGCGCGTGGCTTCGAATCGCGCCGCATCTGGTCGAGCCGATCCCGTTCGTCGTGCCAACGCGCGGCGCCGCAGCCGAGTCCGCGCTGCTCATGCGCGCGGCGCTCGCGTTCAACGACATCGTGTCGCGAGACCGCAACGAGGGCGTCCTGCCTTCGCGCCGGCTTCCGGGCGGCCGCATGCTCGCGCGCACGGAGCTCCACTCGCTCGTTCCCGCGCTCGCCGGCGACTACGCGGCCGGCGCGCTCTTCTACGACGCGCAGCTCTATTCGGCCGAGCGACTCGTGTACGCGGTGCTCGCGGATGCCGAGCGCGCGGGTGCGTCCGTGACGAGCTACGCGGAGGCCGTCGCCCCGCTGCGCACGGGCGGCTCCCTCGCGGGTGTGGTGGCCGAGGATCGGCTCACGGGCGAGCGCCTGGACGTGCGCGCGACGATGACCATCAACGCGGCTGGCGCCGGCGCCGCCAGCGTCGCGGATCTTCTCACCGGCCGCGCGGGCGCCGCGCCACCGATGACGGGACTTGCGCTCAACCTCATGCTCGCCGGCGAAGGCCATACCACTGGATTCGCGCTCGTCGCAAAAACCGATGGCCGCGAGCGACGTCTGTTCGTGGCGCCATGGCGCGGCCGCACGCTCGTGGGCACCGCTCACTACGAATGCGCGCGCGCGCCGCAGTCCGATGCGGAGCTCGAGCCGTACGTCGAGCGCTTCGTGCGCGAGGTGTCAGCCGCCTGGCCCGCTCGATCCCTTTCGCGCGAGAACGTGCTGCTCGTGCATTCGGGGATGCAGCCGTCGCCGCACGGCTCGAAAAGGGCGACCGTGCACGGACCGCCCGAGCACGAGATCGTGGATCACGCCGGGATCGGTGTGCCGCAGCTGCTCACCGCGATCGGCCCCAAGCTCACGATGGCGCGCGCGATCGCCGAGCAGCTGCTCGACATCGTGAGCGCACGCCTCGACCGCGCGACGCTCCCGTGCGACACGGCGAGCGCTCCTCTCGACTCGGCGCCCGCCGACGACATCCCCGTCGCGATTGCGCGCGCCACGGCGGATGGTCACTCGGCGCTACCGGGCGACGTGGTCTCGCATCTCATCCGCTGGTACGGCAATGGGGTCGCGTACGACGCAGTCACGCGAATGGTGGGCGCCGAGCCCGCGCTGGGAGCGCGCGTGATTGAGGGATCGCCGGTGATCGCGGCTCAGCTTCGGTACGCCGCGATGTTCGAGGGCGCTGTGAACGCCGAGGATCTCATCATGCGGAGAACGGAGCTCGGTGCCACCGCGCGCGTGACGCCATCGGTGCAGGCGGCCGCGCAGACTGCCATCGACTTCGCTGCCGCGGCGCCGGCCGCGACGATCGGTCAGGGCGCGCGCACGGAGTCGGAGCCCGGCGCGCGCGGCTCGCGGAGCCTGTAGCTCCGCCTGCGCGAGGCGTTGAAGTGCACGATCATCTCACCCACGAGCCCGAGCGCGATCGCCTGCACTCCCAGCGTCGCGAGCAGCACCGCGAGCAGGAGCAAGGGGCGGTTGCCGAGCGGTTGGCCGAGCAGGCGCTGGACGAACATCACGATGAGCGCAACTCCGCCGATCCCCGCGAGCACGCTGCCAATGAGCCCGAAGAAGCGCAACGGCTTCTCGGTGAAGCGCAGCAGAAAATAGAGGCCGAGGATGTCGATGAGTCGCCGAACGTAGACGCCGGGGCCGTACACCCGTCGCGGCAGATCGCTCGGATGCTGTGCGCTTGCCACCTCGACAACGCTGTAGCCGTTGTAGATCGCGAGCAGCGGAAGAAATCGCGCGAAATCGCCGTACAGCGGGATGTCCTGTAGCACGTCACGCCGCGCCGCGCGCACGCCGCACGCAATGTCGTGGAGCGTGCCATTCGCGAGCCGCCCCGCGGTGAGGTGCAGGGCGAGATGCTGCAGGCGATTCACCTTCGAGTCCAGACGCGGCCACCGGCGCGCAACCGCGAGATCGACGCCGCCGTCCACGGCCGCGAGAAGCTCCCGCAGCGCAGACGGCTGCACCTGTCGATACGCCGGCACGGTGATCACGATGCTCCCGCGCGCATCCGCGAGGCCCATGCGCAGGAGCGCGGTCTCGCCGATGCTGCGCGGCGACTCGATCGTGCGGAGCGACTCACCCTGCCGCTGCAACGCGAGCAGGGGCTCGAGCATCTCATGGAAGAACGGATGCGCGACGAAGATGAACTCGTAGCTCCGCCCACACGATGCCAGCACTGCCGCATACTCGCGGTACAGCGCGTCGAGGGGCTCGGGTCGCTCCACCACCGTCACGATCACCGACAGCTCGGGATGATTTCCCACGTGCGTCGGCATCGCGCTCGCGCGCTCGCGCGTCGCCGTCTCGGTCATCCGGACACCTCGCGTGCGCCGAAGCGCTCGAGCTGTTCCTCGGCGCGCACCTTCTGCAGCGCCTCCTCGGCAATCAGCCCGAGCATCACGAGAAAGACCCCGAGCGCAATGCAGAGCAGCGCGCTGCCGGGGAAGACGTAGGCATTGAGCGCCGCGCCGTCGAGGGTGTCGGAGCGCTGCGCGAACGACAGGATCCAGGCCGTGAGAAACGCGGCCGCGAACAGTCCCGACATGAGCGCGCCCAGCCCGAACATCGCGAGCGGGCTTTCGCGGAAGGACGCGATCATCTTGATCGTGAGCAGATCGGCGAGCAGCTTCGCGATGCGCGACAGGCCGTACTTGCTCACTCCGAAGCGGCGCGCATGGTGCCGCACCGGCACCTCGGCAATGCGCGCGTTGGCCGTCGCGGCGGCGAGTGCGGGGAGGAAGCGGTGCATGTCGGAGTAGAGGTGGAGTTGATCGAGCAGATCGCGGCGATACGCCTTGAGCGAGCAGCCATTGTCGCGAATGCGAACGCCGGTGAGCCAGATGATCATCCGGTTCGCGACCCACGAGGGAATTTTTCGCGTGACGATCTTGTCCTGTCGCCGCATGCGATAGCCGGCCACGAGATCATAACCTTCCTCGAGCTTGGCGACGAGCAGCGGAATGTCGCGCGGGTCATTTTGCAGATCGCCATCCATGCTCACGACGATGGTGCCGCTCGCACGGTCGAACCCCGCCTGCATTGCCTGCGTCTGCCCGTAGTTGCGCGCGAGCTGGAGCAGCACGATGCGCGGATCCGCAGCAGCCAGCGCTCCTGCAACCCGCGCGGTGGAGTCGCGGCTTCCATCATCCACGAGCACCAGTTCCCACGACGGCTCATCGCCGAGCGCTTCGCGAACGGCGTCGACGAGCGGTCCAACGCTCTCCTCCTCGTTGTACAGAGGCACGACAATGGAAAGGTCGGGAAGGGAGGTGGGTGGCATGCCTGGAAATTTGGGTTCGGTCGGGACTCAAGGGAGACGAGTGTGTACCCTCGCCGCTACATTGGCAGTCTATTCAGGCGGGCGCACTGCATCGACTCATGTTCTTTGCCAGTCAGCAGATACGAGTGGCACGCGGCGCGCTTTACCGACCCTCTTTGGTGCTCATGCACATACCCGGTCCCGTCACTCACGACGCGTCAGGGCACGATACAGCCATGGCGATCGGCCGACTGTGATGCGCATCCTGCTGATCGCTCCCCAGCCATTCTTCGCGCAGCGCGG
>JAQBQC010000232.1 GCA_028287205.1 Gemmatimonadota bacterium | reverse complement strand
TCGGCTGCGTGTGATAGTCATTGGTGAGCGCGGACATGGCGCCGATCGCGAGCTCGTCGTGCTTGAAGTCGGTTGCGCGCAAATACGGACCCTGCTCGAGCACGACCACGCGGAAGCCCGCCTGAGACAGCTCACGCGCCATCACACCGCCTGCGGCGCCCGCGCCCACAACGACGAAGTCCACCTCCTCGCTGGGAGCGAAGATGACGCCAGCCTGCTGATCGGGCGCGGCCTTACGCATGCGCGAGCTCGTCCCGGTCGTAATAGCCGAACGGCTGCTGCCAGAAGAAACGATCGTCGAATCCGATCAGCTTCCATCCGATCTTGTCGCGGTTGCCGCCATACTCGGGATTCGCGAACATCCCTGCCGTCGTTGCCGCGAGCATCGCGCCAAAGAAATCCGACTTGGCGTTCTCGAGGTCGTGCAGAAGCGCTGTCTGCTGTGTCGCATCGAGCTTCACGAACGAGTCGACGCCCGGGTGCGCGGCATCCACGCGCTTCTCGAGGTCCTTGAGACCGGTGGCGAACAGCGGCCGTTGATCGCTGGCGAACGTGCTGAGCGAGCGATCGATGAACTGGATCACTCCTGCTTCGCGCGCTCCCGGCGTGTCGTCTGTCGGGATGATGAGCGCGGCGATCGCATCGACGACCGCGGCATCGGCATCGGAGAAGGTGTGCCATGCGCTGGCGCGATCCGCGGGTGCACACGAGAGCACGGCACCGCTTGCGAGCTCACCGACTGCGGCCGCGAGCCAGACGCCGCTGACGGCGTTTGCGGACAGCCAAAGGAATTTCCGTCGCGCAATCTCGCCCTGATGCATGGCTCGTCTCACTCGATGTGGTCGTAATGCGCGAAAGTGGATTACGCTGCCAACATACCGATATCGCCCGGCGGCGTCCAATCATCCATGGCATTGGGATTTTAGCCGGCGATTGCGCATCGCGCTCGGTATGGCCAGCATGAGAGCACATCAAACACGGCGGCTCACATGTCTTCGACGATTCAATGGCTCGGACTTGCGGCACTCGGTCTGATCGCCGGTCTGGCATTCGTGATGCAGCAGGTCGTGAACACGAATCTTCGGAACGGACTGGCATCTCCACTGTGGGCCGCGCTGGTCAGCTACGCCGGGGGGACGCTGCTCGTTGCTCTTCTGCTGCTGGCGACACACCAGCCGGTTCCATCGAGGCAGGTGGTCTCCCACACCTCGTGGCTGTCGTGGACGGGCGGCGCATTCGGGGTCGTGTACGTGCTCATATCGATCCTGTTGCTCCCCCGAATCGGCGCAGCAACGTACATCGCGCTGATCGTTGCAGGCCAAATGCTCACGTCGGTCACGTTCGATCATTTCGGAGTGTTGGGGCTGACAAGGCATCCGATCACGCGGGTGCGAGTGCTGGGTGCGGTGATGCTGTTGGTGGGTGTCGTGCTCGTTCGTAAATGAGAATGCGCTTGACGAGGATCACCCACGCGATGTGATCGCGGCACCTGTCCATCCAGCCAGCTGTCACCAGTCCCGACGTGCAGCGATGCAGCCGCCTCACGAACACAGATTTCGGCGAACGGATTATTTGACACGATCGACACATTTTTCTACGTTGCGAATACAGTCGCTGCACGTCGATTGAGTATAGTTCATCAACACTGCCTACAGACCGCCATGCGCATCCTTGCTCGCAACTCCAATCCGAACGCGAACGCCGATTGCACCAATCGCTGGTGCTCGGTGGAACGTGCGCGGATGCGATTGGGTTGAACGACATGGCTGTTCAAGCATGGCTCGCCCCCGCGTCCAGGATGCGGGGGTCTTTTTTTGGGAGGAAAGGTCGGATGCTCAAACACTATCTGCTCATCAGTGATTTCGACCAGACATTGAGCTTCAACGACTCCGGGCTCCTGCTCAGCGAGAGCCTTGGCGTTGCGAATTTTGCGGAGAAGGTCGCGGGACTCTCTCGCCTGAATCTCGTGCAGGAGGGCGCGGAGCTCACATATCTGCTGCGGCACGATCCGGAATACCGTCGTGTGAGGCGCGATCATCTGGTCGAGGTCGGGCGACACATTCGCCTCAAGCGCAACATCCCTCTGCTCGCGAGCTTTCTGGCCGAGGGAATCGACGACTACAGGTTCGAGTTCTACGTGGTGTCCGCGGCGCCCGAGGAGGTGGTGAACGCCGCCCTCGAAGGGATCGTACCGCCCGACCACGTCATCGGAACGCGATTCGAGTACGCGCCGAGCACGGGAGAGATCGAGTCGGTGGTGCGCGTGCCCGCGGGATACGGCAAGGTCGCGGCGGTCGATGCGCTGCGGCTGCGGCTCGGCGTGCCCGGCGAGCGGATCATCTACGTGGGCGACGGTAGCTCCGACATCCACGTGATGCTGCACGTGAATCAGGGCGATGGGCTCACCATCGCGGTATCCGAGTCGCGCCAGATCACGCGCATCGCGAAGCGAACGGTCATCAGCGAAGATGCGTCCAGCGTACTCGTGCCGGTGCTCGAGGAGATAGGAGGCTATTCGCCGAGCGACATCAGGACGCTCTTCGAGCGCCATGGTGTGATGATTCAGGATTGGGATCGCGTTCGAACCGATTGGCTGACGATCCGTGACTGCGTCGCCGCTCCCGAAAAGATCGCCGAGCTCGAGATCGTCACCGATCACCCGCGACTCGCCGTAGGCAGCCGGTGATCGAATATCTCGGCTACTTCGCTGGCTCGCTCACGGTCTTCTCGTTCCTGCCGCAGGTCTATCGCAGCTGGCAGACGCGGCGCACGGGAGATCTCTCGATGGGGATGTTCGCGTTGCTGATAGCGGCGAGCTCGCTCTGGATGGTGTACGGCGCGCTCAATCGCGACTGGCCGGTGGTGCTCACGAATGGAGGGATGGTTGCGCTGAATGCGGCGCTCGCCGTGGCGAAGGTGCGCTTCTCCGGCAGCGACTAGGCGCACGGCGCTCCACCTTCAGCGCGCGTAGCCCATCCACTTCACCGGTGAGTACGTATCCCCCAGCACGTCTGCCAGCAGCTCCGGAAACATCGGGTCTGCGTTCGCGCTGCTGCTCAGCAGGATGATCGCCGACCTCGGCCGCCCGAAGCCCACCATGTAGTTCCGCCAGCTCACGTCGTCGTGCCCTTCCTTGAAGAACGCTGGCCCATTCGGCGAGTCGAAGAGCCCCCATCCCATGCCGTAGGACAGTCGAATCGCATCATCGCGACTCGTCGTGTCGAACGACGGCGTTGGGAACTCGTGCGGCGTGCGAATGCGAACCTGCGGCGCCAGCATCGCGCGACGGCTCGAGTCGCTCAAGCCATCGCCGCGCAGCACGTCCTGGATGAACCGCGCCATGTCGGCGAGATCCGTGTCTGCCGAGCCGGCCGCGCGCGCCGATGCGCGCTTGTTGTGACCGACGGATTGTCCGGCGCTGTCGTAGCCGAAGGCGAGCTCTGATTGAAGCGATGGCTGCCACGTCAT
>JAQBQC010000505.1 GCA_028287205.1 Gemmatimonadota bacterium | reverse complement strand
GAACACTCCCGGGAGCTTGACTCCCCTGAAGGGCCGTGAGAGACCATCACGTCGATAGGCCGCCCGTGGACATGGAGCAATCCATTCCGAGCGCAGCGGTCCTAATCGCCCGTGCGGCTTGACTACTATCTTGGAAGTCACCGCAGGCAGAGCATTACTGCTTGATATCACGTCAATGACGTGCATATCACCATTACCTACTCATCCATTTTCATTTTTCGATTCTTTGCACCTGTTCCGTTTCACAGCTCGGGTGCGCTACACCGCAGTTGCATCATCAAAACAGAACACCAGATCTACGCTGGCGACTAGAGCGCAGGGGCCACACCCGTTCCCATCCCGAACACGGTCGTTAAGCCCTGCAGCGCCGATGGTACTCCGCCCGAGAGGGCGCGGGAGAGTAGGCCGTCGCCGGCACCTTTTCGAGGCCCCCGGATTGCACTACGGATCCGGGGGCTTCGTCCATCCGGCCCCAGCCATCATTTTTCATCCCGTACTCCAGATCGCCGCTCTCCCCCACACCCGCGTGCCGATGTCTCGCACTCGTTTCGTCACTCTCGGCGCCCTCGGCGCCTGGCTCGCCTTGACCCTCCGCCGCAGACACGACCAGCGTCTCGGCGAGCGCGTCGCCGCCGCTGCACTCGAAGCGCTCCTCAATGCCATCGACGCCAACGACGCCCAGACCGGCGCCCACGTCCGGCGCGTCGCCGCCTATGCCCTCGTGCTCGCACGCGCGGCCGGACTCGACGAGCACGAGTGCAGCACCATCGAGCGTGTCGCGCTCTATCACGACATCGGGAAGATCAACGCCGCGCTCTTCGACATCGTCCACGACAACGAGAAGCTCGACGAGAACGAGCGCGCTCTCATCATCACGCATCCGCAGCTCGGCGCCGACGTCATCCGTCCGCTCAGCGCGTTCTATCCCGAGCTCTACGAAGGCGTGCTCACGCACCACGAGCGATGGGATGGCAGTGGCTATCCGCGCGGACTGCGAGGGCTGGAGATTCCGCTGCAGGCGCGTATCGTCGCCTTCGCCGACACCTTCGACGTCGTCACGCACGGACGACGCTACGAGCGCGAGCGCTCCGTGAGCGCGGCGCGCGAGGTGATCGCCAACGGACGCGGCACGCAATTCGATCCGGAGCTCACCGATCTGTTCCTGAGTGAGCCGGTGTTCAGCGAGATCGTCACGACGTTCCATGCCGCCAACTCGCCGCAGATCGCGCGCCCCGATCGCCGCGATTCGGATGCGGCAGTCGGTGCGCCGGACATCACCTTCCGGTGGCGGAACGGAGCGACCGCGCAGCCGCCTCAGGATCGCTCGCGCTGAAGAGCGCACGAATCACCGCTACACCGCGCGCCCCCGCGGCAACCACCGCCGCAGCATTCGACGCGTCGATCCCGCCCACTCCCACCGCGGGCCGCGCGCAGACAATCGCGAGCCGCGCGAGCTCGGCCACACCGATCGCCTCGCCCGCGTCGCCCTTCGACGCAGTCGCATACACGGGACCGATGCCGACGTAGTCTGCACTGCTCGCCTGCAATGCTTCCGCATCGTTCCCAACCGACACGCCGATGATGCGATCCGGACCAAGAAGGCGCCGCACCGCCGCCGCGGGCAGATCTTCGGGTCCCACGTGCACGCCCGCTGCGCCACAGGCGATCGCGAGATCCGCTCGATCGTTCATGATGAGCGGCACGCTCGCGGGCAACGCTGCCACGAGTGCGCGCGCTACTTCCACCTGCGTCCGCGCATCCGCATCTTTGAGCCGCAGCTGCACCATCGTCGCACCGCCGCGTACGCAGGCGAGCGCGCGCTGCACGATGTCGTCGGTGCTGCGCTGCGCGCCGTCCGTGATGGCGACGAGCGTGAGCGAATCAGGATCCAGCATACAGGAGCGTCATGGGTGACCGGCGAGCGCGAGCGATTCGCGGCGCGACTACCGTCGAGAGCGACACGCCCGAGCAGATTCGTCGCGCCACGCGCGAGCTCCTCGAGACAATCGTCGCGCGCAACGGCATCACGAGCGCCGATGTGGTCAGCGCGATCTTCACCGTCACGCACGATCTCACGAGCGAGTTCCCCGCGCACGCCGCACGCGAGCTCGGCTGGCTCGATGTTCCGCTGCTTTGCACGCTCGAGATTCCCGTGCCCGGGTCACTCGCCAGGTGCATTCGTGTTCTCTTGCACGTCGAGTCCGAGGTGTCGCGCGCCGGCATCCGTCACGTCTATCTCCACGACGCCCGAACGCTGCGCCCCGATCTGGCCGGCGGGACGTAGCTCGCTCCGTCGCTCCGCTTCGCCGTACGTGCGCTCACTCGCGGCTCGCGTGCTCGCGACGCTCTCGACGGGCTTCCTGCACCGCCTCGGAGTGCGCCTTGAACGTCGTGCGGAACTCGTGGTGTCCGTCCGGGCTCGCGACGAAATAGAGGTACGGCACCGCCGCTGGAAAGAGTGCCGCCTCGATGCTCGCCTTCCCCGGGGATGCGATGGGACCCGGCGGCAACCCCGGATGCCGATACGTATTGTACGGTGACTCGACGTCGAGATCCTTGTAGAACAGCCGATCACGGTGCCCGCCGAGCGCGTACTCCACGGTTGGATCGGCCTGCAATGGCATTTGGAGCCGCAGCCGGTTGTGATACACGGCGGAGATCACGGGCCGCTCCTCGGGAAGCCGGGCCTCGCGCTCGATGATCGACGCAAGCGCGATGACGTCGTTCTTGCTCATCGCGAGCTGCTGGAGCCGGTCATCCCACGCTGGCTCCCACACGTGCTCGAAGCGGGTCACCATCTCGCGCACCGCCACACGCGGCGATGTGCCGTACGAAAAGATGTACGTGTCGGGGAAGAGATAGCCCTCGAGCGTTTCCGTCGGGATGTCGAGCTCTCGCAGCAGCGCGCTGTCGCGCACGGCCACCGCCACCGAGTCCTGAGGTGAGCCGAGCGATGTGGCGAGTGCGGGGACAATGCTGACGAGACTCCATCCCTCGGGAATCGTGAGCCGGCGCTCGAGCCCTTCGCCGTCGCGGAGTGCCGTGATGAGCTGGGACCACGACTCACCGTTCCGCAGCGAGTAGGTGCCCGCCTTGATGTCGTGGTCCTTGCCCGTGTACTTGGCGTAGTAGCGGAAGAGCCGCGGCCATGCGACGAGCCCCGCGCGGTGGAGGCTGTCCGCGGCGGTGCGCACGCTCGCGCCCGGCGGAATCGTCACCTTCACCAGGGCTCCGTGCGCCTTGCTCTCGCAGGCGCCGAGCGATGCCGCGCAGAAGGCGACGAGAACTGCGCGACGTACGCTCGCGTAGTGATCGTGCACGTGATTTCGGTTCACGCGCTTACGGAGCGAGCCGCAGCGCATGCTGCAGCAGGATGGTCGCGGCGAGCGCGTCGACATCGCCCTTGCGCCCGCGCGTCGATCCGCCCATCTCGCGCACGGTGCGCAGCGCGGCTGCCGTCGTATACCGCTCGTCGACGAGCGTCACGGGAAGGCCCGTTCGTTTCTCGAGCTCGGCCGCGATCTGTCGCGTCTCGAGCGCACGAGGCGTATCGTCGCCCTGACTATCCAGCGGCAGCCCCATCACGAACGCCGTCGCCTCGGCCGCTTCCGCGCGCCGCACGATCTCCGCGATCGGCGGACGCTTGCCCGCGCGGCGCACGATGAATCCGGCGGGCGTCGCGATCGTGCGCGATGGGTCGCTCACGGCGAGCCCTACGCGCTTCTCGCCATAGTCCACCGCGAGGATGCGTCCCGGATACGCGTGCACGCGCGCTTCGTTCGCGCTCGCATCGCCGGTCTCCGCATCCGCGGTCACGATCACCCCTGCGCCATCGACACGAAGAACTCACGATTGGTCTTCGTGCGCGACATGCGCTGCAGCAGAAACTCGATCGCCTCGGTGGACGGCATGTCGCTCAGGAAGTTGCGCAGCAAGTAGACGCGATTGAGCTCGGCCTGATCGAGGAGGAGCTCCTCCTTTCGCGTGCCCGAGCGCCCGATGTCGATCGCGGGATAGACGCGACGGTCCGCGATCTTTCGATCGAGCACGAGCTCCATGTTCCCCGTTCCCTTGAA
>JAQBQC010000468.1 GCA_028287205.1 Gemmatimonadota bacterium | reverse complement strand
GGGCGATACGAGAAGCCGCTTGCCGACAACGTTCTGGTCGCGGTACACACGGGCGACAATTCGTTCGCCAATGACGCCGTGGCATTCGTCGCCCAACGAAAGCTCGGCCCCACTTATGAGATCGAGCTGACGCCGCGATATCAGCTCGGCCGCTACTTCGCCGCCGGGTTGCAATACCGATATCATCACGGCGCGCAGAGCTCATACACGGGAACGACGACCGGTTTTGTCAACGGCCAGCCCGTGACGCTCGATGCATCCACGCTGAACGCCGGAACCGAGCTCACGGAGCATCGTGTCGGATTCGGCGTGGTCTACTCCGCGGTCGACGCGTACACTCGCAATCGCTCGCGCATTCCCGTCGAAGTCACCTTCGAGCACTCGAAGGTGGTGAAGGTCTCGGGGAATCGGGCGAAAGACTCCGAAACGCTGCTCTCCGTGCGGTTCTTTCGGCGCTTGTGGGGAGCGGAGTTCGCGCCGCCCGCACGCCCGCAGCAACAGCCGACGCTCGAACCGACCGCGCCCTAGCGCTTTTTCGCGAGCTTCCGTGCGCCTCGCGTAGCTGGCTCCGAGCTTTCGTGTGCGGCGGCGCTCAGCAGCTCGCGCGCGTGCGCGAGGCTCACCTCGCTCTCCGGATCGCCGCCGAGGAGCCGCGCCACCTCGATGACGCGCGCATCGCCGTCGACGACGCGCGTGTCTGCCGTCGTGATACCGCCCCGCGCACCCTTCTCGACCACGATGTGATGGTGCGCGCGCGCCGCGATCTGCGGCAGATGCGTGATCGCCAGCACCTGATGATGCTTTGCGACGCGGCGCATGGTGTCGCCCACCTGAAGCCCGATCTTTCCACCGATGCCGGCGTCCACCTCATCGAACACGAGCGTCGGCACGCGATCGAGACGTGCGAGAATCGTCTTGAGCGCGAGCATCACTCGCGAGAGCTCGCCGCCGGAGGCGACGCGCGCGAGCGGCCGAGACTCGTGTCCGCGATTGAGCGCCACACGCAGCTCGATGTCCTCCGCGCCAACCGCGCCGATCTCCGCGCGCGGCGGCATGCTCACGTCGAGCCGCCCATCGGGCATGCCGAGCTCCGGCAACACCGCGTCGACCTCGGTGGCGAGCCGCGAGGCTGCATCGCGCCGCAGCCGCGTGAGCTCCGCGGCAGCCGCCGCAAGCGCCTCCTGCGATTCCTTGCGACGAACCTCGAGCTGGCGGAGATCGAGCGCACCGCTGTCCACGAGATCGAGCTCCGCGCGTGCGACGCGCGCCGTCTCCGCAACCGCCTCGAGCGACGGGCCATATTTCTTCGAGAGTCGAAAGATCAGATCGCGCCTGCGCTGCACTTCGGCGAGCCGCGCGGGATCGAGATCGACGGCGCGCTCGTACTCCTCGAGCTCGCGCGAGAGCTCCTGCAGCGAGTAGAACGCGCTGTCATAGAGCTCCTGCAGCCGCGCGAGCGACGCATCGATGCGCTGAATCGCGGCGAGCGATCGCTGCATGTGCCCGAGGCTTTCGAGCACCGCGCCCTCCTCGCCCTCGAGTATTCCGGCCATCCCGCCCGCGAGCGACTTCAGCTCCTCCGCATGCTCGAGACGCCGCGCCTCCTCCTCGAGCGTCACGTCCTCACCCGCCTTGAGCTGCGCCTCGTCGATCTCGTCAACGAGGTGACGCAGATAGTCCGCGCGGCGCTCCGCCTCGGCCTTGCGAGCGGTGAGCGACTGAATTTCGCGTGCGATCGCGAGCACCGCTTCGTACGCGCCGCGCACGCGCGCAGCGACGGCTGTGGCCGAGCCGAAGGCGTCGACGATCGCACGCTGCGATTCCTCGTCGAGCAGCGACTGCGCCTCGTGTTGGCCGTGCAGGCTCACGAGCGCGCGTCCCACCTCGGCGAGCACTGCCGCGGTGGTCGTCGCACTGTTGATCCATGCGCGCGTGCGCCCGCTCGAGACGATCTCGCGGCGCAGCACGACCGTCGTTGGATCGTCGACATCCACGCCGCGCGCATCGAGCAGCGCGATCAGCTCCGTGTCGCCGGACGCATCGAAGATGCCCTCCACCGATGCCTTGTCCGCGCCGGTGCGAATGAGATCCGAGGTGCCGCGCTCGCCGAGCAGGAAGCCGAGGGCGCCGACGATGATCGATTTTCCTGCACCGGTCTCGCCGGTAAGTACGTTGAAGCCGGGCGCGAGTGGCAGGGTAAGCGCGTCGATGATCGCGAAGTTGCGAATGCGCAGCTCAGTCAGCACCGATCTCCTCGTCGCGCTCGCGGAGTCCTCCCCACCCCAGCTTCCGCCGCATGCGGGAGAAGAACGTGCCGTCCCGGAACGTGACCACGAGCACGGGCTTGTCCGCGCGCCGCACGGTGAGCGTGTCGCCGGGGAAGAACGTCGCGCCCACCTGGCCGTCGATCGTCACGAGAAGCTCATCGGGCCCGCCCTCCACCTGCACCGTCACTTCGGCGTGCGGCGGCAGCACCACGGGGCGAATCGCCAACGTGTGCGGCGAGATCGGCGTGAGGATGAGCGACTCGACGGTCGGCACGACGATCGGTCCGCCGGCGGAAAGGCTGTAGCCTGTGGAGCCGGTGGGCGAGGAGATGATCACGCCATCGGCGGCGTACGCGCTCA
>JAQBQC010000420.1 GCA_028287205.1 Gemmatimonadota bacterium | reverse complement strand
GGTGCGCCCGGCATCTGGATACCCAGCTCGCGCAGGACGTCGCGGCGCGAGGCTGTCGTCGAGGCGTCGCTCTTGCCGTCGACCGCAGTGGTGTGCCCCGCCAATCGTTGCACGCGGTGGACGACGTAGCTGGTATTTCTCCAGGACACGATGAGCGAAGCCAGTGCGGCGACCGCCGCGAGTATGACCACCAGCCCCGGGGCCGTGCGCGCGTAGCGGCCCCAGTACGCGAGTGCGGCCACCAGGAACAGCCCCAACACCGCCGGCACGACGGAAAGGAACAGTCGCTGGCCTACTTTCATGTTCGGCCATCCATGTCGTGGCGCTCTCCCGTCATTCCGCAGCTCCCGTATCGCGCCCGCGTCGACTCGTCGTCGGCTCGGCGAACGATACGACGAGCACGTCGAGACCGCTGGAGTTGTTCACGAGACTCGCGACGACGGATCCATGCCGGATCTTGTACCAGCGCGAGCGCGTACTCTGGCCGGCGATCAGCAGCGAGACGCCTTTCTGTGCGGCGAAGCGCAGGATCGCGAGCGCCACGTCGTCCCCCTCGAGCTTGACCACTTCCGCGCCGAGGTTCTGTGCCATCTGGATGTTGTCGACGAGTCGACGCTGCACGGTCGAGTCGATCCTGTCCGCCTGCTCGTCCGGCGTTTGTACGTACACGCAGTACCAGTCGGAATTGAGCCGGCCCGCGATTCGGCTCGCCTTTCGCAGCAAGGAGGCCGTTCGAGGAGGGTCGCTGGACATGGCGACGAGAATCCGGTCCGCCGTCTTCTGCGCGGAGCTCTTCGCCGATGGCGATTCGCCTTCGCGCTGCACGATGTATTCGCGCGTGCGGTCCACCGAGCTCGCCACCTCGCGGAGCGCCAGCTCGCGCAGCGTCGACAGATTCTCTTCGGTGAAGAAATTCTCGAGCGCCGCCGGCACTTTCGTGTGATCGTAGATCTTGCCGTCGATCAACCGCTGGCGGAGATCCTCGGCCGACAGATCGATGTTGATGACCTGATCCGCTCGTGCGACCACCCAGTCGGGAACGGTCTCGCGCACCGACACCCCGAGCGTTCGTTGAACGACGTCGTTCAGCGAGTCGAGATGCTGCACGTT
Organism: Gemmatimonadota bacterium; assembly: GCA_028287205.1. Lineage (GTDB taxonomy): Bacteria > Gemmatimonadota > Gemmatimonadetes > Gemmatimonadales > Gemmatimonadaceae > FEN-1250. The sequence goes on along the minus strand of JAQBQC010000420.1, from coordinate 10,390 downwards.
GACCGCCGAGATCACGTTGATACCGGTGTCCAGCAGCTCGAGCACATCCTCCCATCGCTTGCTGTGCTTGGACCCGGGCAGGTTCGTGTGGGCGAGCTCGTCGACGATCGCGACTTCGGGGTGCCGCGCGATGATGGCGTCGACATCCATTTCGGAGAGCGTCACTCCGCGATAGTCGACGAGCTTGCGAGCCACGACCTCGAGATCCCTTATCTGCGCTTCGGTGTCCGCGCGCGCATGCGTCTCGATGAACCCGATGACTGCATCGACACCCCGTTTCCGAAGCTCGTGCGCTTCGGTGAGCATGCGATAGGTTTTCCCCACGCCGGCGGCCGAGCCGATGTAGACCTTGAGCTTCCCTCTCGTGCGCTGGCGTACCAGCTGGAGGAAGTCGTCGCCTCCGGTAGCGAGAGCGTCGGTTGTCATCGGGCCGATGGGAGCAAGGTGGCGACCTCGATGGAGGCGAGGCGTTCGCCCATGAGCGCAGGCGTACGGCCTATCATTGGACCGCTGATGAAACGTCCCGGCAACGTGGTTTCGAGTTCGCTGAACGCGCCAGTGCCAGGGCTACCAAAGATAACTTCACCGGCACCGGTGTCGATTCAGGATTCTGCGAAGCTTCCGCTCTCGCCGCGTCATGCGTGTCGCCTTCGCTAGATGGTGAGCGCGAGTGAGGTTACGACGAAACCATCATTCTTCGAAAAGGGATCTGAGGACGAGCGGTTCGGGAAGACGTGGTCGCGCGCGGTGAAGCCACGAAGCTCGGTGCGCCAGAGGAGCCTCGACTGAGGAATCACATCCACGCCGATCGATGCACCACCGGTGCGAAAGCCGTCTGCGCCGGCAGGCACGATCGTCAGAATGCCGTTTCGATCGCTAAAGTATTCCACGCGTCCGTTGAGTGCCACTTTGGGGCTCAACGCATATCTGCCGACCACCGCACCGATGTAAAAGGCATCGTTGCCGCTTCCGCTCGCCCGGCGCTGGAGGCCGTAGTCCGCGGTCAGCTCAATGCCGAATGCGCTGGTAACCTGAGCCTTGAGCAGCGCTTCATTGAATATGCGCAGTCGCGAGCGAACGGAATCCGGCTGTTCGTTGCCGACGAAGTTGTCGTAGCTCACGGTGACGGTCGGCGACAGCGCATAATCCAGCCGAACACCCACGGCCTTGTCGGAATTCGTCTCGGATATGATCTGCCAGCCGTTGACGACGACACCCGTCACCGTCAACGCCGGCGTCGCCTGCCAGACTGCACGTACGCCCGTCTCATAGTAGGGAGTGAAGTCCGCGACGAAGGAACGCGAATACGTCCAGTTGTCGCGCGAGATCCACGTCTCGTTACCGATGTGCGAGAAGAAGATGCCGCCATCGATCCACAGCTTGTCGGCAACCTTGTATCCCGCGAACGCTTCCTGAATGTGCCTGCTCAGGGAGGGCCCGCTGACCGAGCCGATGGTCGGCTCCCCGGCGTAGTTGGACTGGACCGACGTTCCCGCCTGCAGGGCGAGCCGACCGTGTACTCGCGCGCCGTCGACCTTCGCCTCGACATGCGCGAGGTTGATGTTGAACTCGTTGTGCCGTGCTGGCTGCGTCGTGTACGAACGGTCGATCGAAGGCGGCCGGTCGAAGTCGTACGCGTAGTAGCCATCGATGAAGCCGCCGAACGTGACTTTCACCGTGGTGTCCGGTGCCGCAGCCACCGTGGTGCTGTCCCCCGGAGCAGCTTTCCCCGTCGAATCCGCACTTTGCGAGGGCAGCCCGGCCGGCAGCGCCAGGAAGAACGCGCTGGCGTACATGGTCATGTGCACGTGAAGCTCCAGTCAACTCGAGAGACGGCAGCGCAGCGCGCTGCCGAACAGCGCTACACAGCCTTTCGGTCGTCGATCATTTCGAAGCCGTCGCCTCGGGAGCTCGCCTGAATGACGAATCGAGGGCGAGATTCAATGAGAGCACGTTGACGCGCGGCTCTCCGAAAAAGCCGAACTGTCGCCCGAGCGTGTGATTCGCGACGAGTGCTCTCACGGCGTCCACGCTCACTCCTCGGGTGCGCGCAACACGGGCAACCTGCTGCGCTGCATTCGCGGGCGAGATGTCGGGATCGAGTCCCGATGCCGAAGACGTAGCCATGTCGGACGGCACCTTTCCTCGTACGGCTCCATCCTGCACCACGGCGCTGTCGACTGCCTGCCTGATCAGAGTATCCGCAAGCTTGCGATCCGTTGGTCCCTTGTTGGTGCCCGACGACGCGGTGTCATCGTAGCCGTTCCCGGCTGCGGACGGACGCGGATGGAAGTACTCCGGCTTCGAGAAGCCCTGCCCGATCAGGGCGCTGCCCGTCACCTGACCGGTCGAGGTGGTGATGAGCGAGCCGTTCGCCTGATGCGGAAAGATCAACTGCGCGAGGACGGTCACCACACCGGGATAGATGCCGCCCGTGATGATCATGAGAACGATCGTCATTGCGATTGCGGACCAGATCTGTTTACGAAGCATGATTGCGCTGCCTCTAGACGAAGTGCAGGGAGACGAGCAGGACGTCGATCATCTTGATGCCGATGAACGGCACGACGAGACCACCGACTCCATAGATCAGCAGATTCCGGCGCAGAATCACCGTCGCCGGCGCCGGACGATATTTGACGCCGCGCAGCGCGAGCGGAATCAGCGCGATGATGATGAGCGCATTGAAGATCACGCTCGCCAGGATCGCGGACTGGGGCGAATGGAGGCGCATGATGTTCAGCGCCTGGAGCGCCGGGAAGGTGACGACGAACATCGCCGGGATGATCGCGAAGTACTTCGCGACATCGTTCGCGATCGAGAACGTGGTCAGGGCACCGCGCGTCATGAGCAGCTGTTTGCCGATCTCGACGACCTCGATGAGCTTCGTCGGGTTGGAATCGAGGTCGATCATGTTTCCAGCTTCCTTCGCCGCCTGTGTGCCGGTGTTCATGGCGACGCCGACGTCGGCCTGCGCGAGCGCCGGCGCGTCGTTGGTGCCGTCACCCGTCATGGCAACCAGCTTGCCTCCGGCCTGCTCGCGCTTGATCAGGGCCATCTTGTCTTCCGGCTTTGCCTCGGCCAGAAAATCGTCGACGCCTGCTTCCTGCGCGATCGATGCCGCGGTGAGCGGGTTGTCGCCCGTGATCATCACCGTGCGAATGCCCATTGCCCGCAGTCGATCGAAGCGCTCACGCATGCCGCCCTTGACGACATCCTTGAGGTAGATCACGCCGAGCGCGTGCGCGACGCCGTTCTCCCGCTCGGCGACGACGAGCGGCGTGCCGCCCTGCTTGGCGATGCGCTGCACCCGTTCGCCCAGGTCGGCCGGGACCGTTCCATTGTTCTCCGTTACCCATCGCGATACGGAGTCGCCCGCTCCCTTGCGAAGCTGCAGCGTGCCGATGTTCACTCCGCTCATGCGCGTGGTAGCGGAGAACGGAACGAATTCGAGCGCTTCGTGCTGCTCGTTCTCGCGCACGGCGCGACCGCGCAGATTGTACTTCTCCTTCGCGAGCACGACGACGCTGCGCCCCTCGGGCGTCTCGTCGGGAAGCGATGCGAGCTGCGCGCGATCGGCGAGTCGCTCGACGGTGACGCCCGATACGGGGATGAATTCCACCGCCTGCCGATTGCCGAGCGTGATCGTGCCGGTCTTGTCGAGCAGCAGCGTGTTGACATCGCCCGCCGCTTCCACGGCGCGACCCGACATCGCGATCACGTTCTGCTGAATCATCCGATCCATACCCGCGATGCCGATCGCCGAGAGGAGGCCGCCGCTCGTCGTCGGGATCAGGCACACGAGCAGCGCGATCAGGATCGGAATGGGCACGGGGCCGCCCGCATAGATCGCGAACGGTTGCAGCGTTGCCACCGCGAACAGGAAAATGATCGTCAGCCCCGAAAGGAGGATCGTGAGCGCGATCTCGTTCGGCGTCTTCTGGCGCGACGCGCCTTCAACGAGCGCGATCATGCGATCCAGGAAGGTTTCACCGGGATTCGCGGTGATCCTGATGACGAGATAGTCCGACAACACCTTCGTGCCGCCGGTGACCGCCGAGCGATCGCCGCCCGACTCGCGAACCACGGGAGCCGATTCGCCGGTGATCGCCGACTCGTCGACGGACGCCACGCCCTCCACGACCTCGCCATCTCCCGGGATCACGTCCCCCGGCTCGCACAGCACGAGATCGCCTCGGCGCAAGACATTGCTCGGCACATTCGTGCTGGACTTCCTGTTTCCGATCTTTGCGAGCTTCTTGGCGAGAGTCTCCGTGCGCGACTTGCGAAGCGTTGCCGCCTGTGCCTTTCCGCGTCCCTCGGCCATTGCCTCCGCGAAATTCGCGAAGACAACGGTGAACCACAGCCAGATGGCAATCTGGAGCGTGAAGCCCCAGTCGCCGCGCTGCTGGATGAGATCCCGGGCGAAGATGAGCGTCGTCAGCACGCTTCCGATCAGCACGACGAACATGACCGGATTGCGCACCATGTGGCGCGGATCGAGCTTGACGAACGAATCAGCGAGCGCCTGGCGAACGATGGGCGCGTCGAAGAGAGGTCTTTTCTGCGTGGCCATGACTAGTAGAGTTTCCCGGCGCCCATGAGGAGGTGTTCGACCACCGGGCCCAGGGCGAGCGCGGGGAAGAATGTCAGAGCGCCGACAATGAGAATCACGCCGATGAGAAGCACGACGAAGAGCGGCGTGGTCACCGGGAACGTGCCCGCTGTCTCCGGCGCCTGTTTGCGCTCGGCGAGAAAACCCGCGAGGGCGAACATGGGGACCTGCATCGCGAAGCGGCCGATCAGCGTCGCCAGGCCGAGCGTCGTGTTGTAGTAGTAGCTGGCGCCCGTCAGGCCGGCGAAGGCGCTGCCATTGTTGCCGGTCGTCGACGAAAAGGCGTAGAGAATTTCCGAAAACCCGTGCGGGCCCGCGTTGTTCAACCCTTTCAGTCCAGCGGGGAGGAGCACGGAGACGGCGGAGAAGAGCAGAATCGAGGCGGGAAAAATGAGGACGTAGAGCATCGCCATCCGCACCTCGCGACTTTGAATCTTCTTTCCCAGGTACTCCGGCGTGCGCCCCACCATCAGCCCTGCAATGAATACCGTGAGCACGACCATCACGATCATGCCGTACAGCCCCGCGCCCACGCCGCCGAAGATGATCTCGCCAAGCTGGATGTTCGCCAGCGGCACGAGCCCGCCAAGAGGCGTGAACGAATCGTGCATGCTGTTCACGCATCCGCACGACGCGTCGGTGGTGATGGTCGCATAGAGAGCGGAGTTCGCGATGCCGAAGCGAACCTCCTTGCCTTCCATGTTGCCACCGGGATTCGTTTCGCTCGCGACGATGTCGACGCCTCGTGAGGCGTGGATGGGATTTCCGCGTGCCTCTGCCCGATACGCGACGGTGACGCCGGCGAAAAAGAGCACGTACATCGCTGCCCAGATCGCCCAGCCGTGGCGCACGTTCTTCACCATCCGCCCGTAGGCATAAACCAGCCCGGCAGGGATGATGAAAATCGCCAGAATCTGGAGGAAGTTCGTCCAGGGCGTCGGGTTCTCGAACGGGTGCGCGGAGTTCGTGTTGAAGAATCCGCCGCCGTTCGTACCGAGCTGCTTGATCGCCTCCTGGCTCGCCACGGGCCCCATCGCCAGAACCTGTTTCGCGCCCTCGACGGTCGTCGCCGTCACATACGAATGGAAGTTCTGAATCACTCCCTGCTGCACGAACAGGAGTGCAAGCACGATCGACATCGGGATGAACAGGTAGAGCGTTCCCCGCGTCATGTCGACCCAGAAGTTGCCGATCCTGCCGGCAGACTTGCGCGAGACACCGCGCGCCAGCGCCACTGCGGCGGCCATCCCGGCGGCCGCAGACGCAAAGTTGTGGAAGGCGAGCTGCGTCATCTGCGAGAAGTACGACATCGTCGTCTCGCCGGAATACGATTGCCAGTTCGTGTTCGTCGTGAACGACGACGCTGTCTCGAACGCCTGCCTGTCCGGCACCGCGCCGCGATTGGCCGGATTCAATGGCAGGACGTGCTGCAGTCGGAGCGCCACGTACGTCACGAGCAGCGATACGGCACTGAAGAAGAGGACGGCCGTGGCATACCGGGTCCAGTGCTGATCCTCTTCCGGGTCGACACCGCACACGCGATAGATGATGCGCTCGATCGGAGCGAGCCACCGCATCGAGCCGTCGTAGACCTTGAGCAGGTACAGGCCCATTGGCTTCGTTACGGCGAGCAGCGCCACCGAGTAGAAAAAAATCTGGAGCCAGCCATTCGCGGTCATGTCAAAACTTCTCCGGACGCAGAAGCGTGTAACACAGATAGACCAGAAGCGCCACGCTCACGAATGCCGCAATGATTGTCTCGGCACTCATGGACGCTCCGTTTCCCCCGTCTCTTCCTTCCCGAGCGCGGCACATCCGCTGATGTAGGCCAGCATGAGTGCGAAAAACGCCACGATGATTCCGACATAGATGAGGTCGCCCATCTGATACCTCTGGTTAGCTGACGGAGAAGAGTATGAGCGCAGGCGTTAAAGCCGCATTAAGGTTGCGGCCTCGATGAGTAAATCATTTGTTAAAACGAATGCCGCGTTCGGTGGCGGCTGCACGGCGCGATTCCGCCAGTGCTACTCGGACAGCGCTGGTTGCTCGGCCGCGGGCAGCATCAGCGAGAACACACTTCCGCCACCCTGGCGCGCTGCGTAGGTGACGTCTCCTCCCTGGGCGAGCGCGAGACCTCGCGCGATCGCGAGGCCGAGCCCAGCACCGTGCGTCGTTGCCGGCGTTCCCGGCGATCGGTAGAACGGCTCGAATATCTGTTCGCGATCCCGCTCGCTCACACCAATGCCTCGATCGGCCACCGAGATGATCAGCCGGTCGCCCACGCGGTGCACGCCAATGTCGATCGGCGCATCGACAGCGCTGTACTTCACTGCGTTCTCGATGAGATTGACGATGGCGCGCACGGAATGAACGAAGTCGAAGCGGCCGAGCAACATGATCGCCCCCTCGTCGTCCGTGACGCGAACCGAGCGCGTTTGAAGGATGCCCCGTACGCTGGCGAGTGCGGCGCCAATCAGGTCGTCCGCGCTTTCGATCTGCGGCGTGAGAAGCAGCGCGCCACCCGTCAGCCGCGAGTAGTCGAGCAGGTCGGTGATGAGCGACGTGAGGCGGTCCGCCTCCTCTTCGATCGAGATCGCGTTCGCGTCACCGGGAGATGCGCCGCGCTCGACGATCGTATGCGCGAGCGCTTTGACCGTCGTCAGCGGCGTGCGCAGATCGTGCGAGACCGCGGCGAGCAGCGCGTTCTTCAGGCGGTCGCGCTCGCGCAACGCGGCCGTGTGTGACGCGTCTGCGCTGAGCTGCACGCGCTCGACGCCGAGTGCCGCATAGTACGATAGCGCGTTGAGAAAGTCGCGTTGACCGGGCGCGAGATCGACGTGCGGATCGTTGGCCACTCGCAAGACTCCAACCGAGCGATCGTGCACGCTCAGCGGGATCGCGATCGCGCGTGCATCCGCGATCTCGCCCCACGAGAGAGCCCAGCCGCTTTGTCTTTCGCCTCGGGCTCCCGCGCTCGGCTCGTCCATCGTGCCACCGACGCTTGCCGTTCCGTCCGGCCGCTCCACGGCCATCTCGTTCCGGCCACCCACCCACGCGAGCAGACCTCCGGCGCGCGCGGCCGTCGCAACGGACTTGGCAGCCTTTGGCGCCGCCGCATGCGCAAGCAGCTCGAGATCGGCATCCCGGCCGCGATGGACATAGATATCGCAGCTGTCCACGCCGAGTGTCGCACGAATGACCTCGGCGATCGCAGCAAGCGCCTGCACGGGCTCCGCCGCGTTGAGCGTCTCTGCGCCGAGCGTGGAAAATCCCTGGACCTCGAGTGTGCGGGCGAGCGCCTCACGCGTGCGTTGCTGCGCACTCGCCAACAGTTGAGCCGCCACGACGCTGGTGACCAGGAACGATCCCAATACCAGCCAGTCCAGCGGGTTGGTGAGCCCGAGCGTGTAGTAGGGCGGAAGAAAGAGGAAGTCGAAGAACAGGAACGCCCACCCGGCCATCGTGAGTCCGAGCGCACTGCCATCGATCGCACTTCCCATGAGCACGACGAGAAGGAACAGCAGAGCGACGTGCACCTTCTCGAGCTGTGGGCGCACGAGCAGCATCGCGCCCGTGAGTGCAAAGAGGGCGATGAAGGCAATCGCCCAGCGCTGGACGCGACCGCTCACACGCCATCCGTCCGTGCTCGGCACCGTCGCCGGAGTCATGTCGTCAGCACGAACCGATAGCCGACGCCCGGCTCCGTGAGAATCAGCCGGGGCCGGTAGGAATCTCCCTCCAGCTTCCGTCGCAGATGCGCCACGTACACGCGCAGGTACAGCTGCGCATCACCCTCCGCCTGCCCCCACACCGCGTGAAACAGGCGCTCGTGCGTCACCGGCTTTCCGGCGTTCGCGACCAGCACGCGCAACAGGCCCCACTCCGTCGGAGTCAGATGCACATCCGATCCCGCGCTGGTCACGACTCGGCGCGCGGTATCGATCACGAGATCGCCGATGACGATCGGTGCGTCGCTTCCTGGTACGGGGGCCATCTGCGATCGGCGCACCGCCGCGCGCACGCGCGCGCGCAGCTCGACGGTGCTGAAGGGCTTCGTGATGTAATCGTCCGCTCCAGCCTCCAGCAAACTCGCCTTTTCATGTTCATCGGTGCGCGCGGACAACACGAGAATGGGCACGCTCGACCAGGCACGGATGGTCCGGCAGACCTCGATGCCATCCATGTCCGGCAAGCCGAGGTCGACGATCACGACAGCGGGGCGCTTCTGCTCCGCGATCGAAATAGCATCCCGTCCGTTCGATGCCTCGAAGATCGTCCCGACCTCTCGTTCGAGCGCCTGTCGCAGCGCGCTTCGAATCTTCGCCTCGTCATCCACGATTAGCACAGACGATAACCTCCGCGCGGCTTCTGCCTTCGAGTCGGAGCGTTCAGGCATTTGCTGGCTAACCTCTGCGCGCCGAGCACGAACGTCCGTGACTGGAAGATCGGCTGCGAGCGCACCTGAAAGGGCGGTACCCTATCTAATTAACAAAAAATTCACGCCGTGAGATCGGATCACCGCTGATTACCGCTAGAACCAGCGCCCAACGCGAATGAACACCGGTTCCGAGTGCGCGAAGCCGAGCAGGCTCCGGAGCTCCGAGCGCGCACCGTTGCTGCGCCCCTGCAAGCTCTGCGCGACTGCGTGCGGCGCGTGGAGCGTGATTAGAAACGAGAGCGCGACCGCGCGACGGTGGAATGGGCGCGACGTACTATTCCTCGTCTTCGTGCTTGCTCAGCTGTGCGGCGCCAATGGCATCCTGGCCGAACTTCCTTCGTACCACATCCACGGTGCGCGCCACCGCTCGGTCGCGCTCCGTCTCGAGTGACACACCCCGCTCCTCGAAGAGTGCGAGCTGCGGCGGCTCCGGGCTCGTGGCGAGCGACGACAGCGCGATGCCGATCAGGCGCGCCGCGATCCGTCGCCGCGAGCGCAGCGTCTGCAACAGCTCGCGCGCGACGCCGTAGATCACGCGATCGGACACGACGGCCTCCGGCAGCGTGCGCCCTGCCTGGCGGATCCTGAAGTCCGCGTCCTTGATCTTCACGCGAATCGTGCGCGCCGCGAGCAGCTCCGAACGGAGGTCCGACGCCACGCGCGCGGAAAGCGCGAAGAGCTCGCGCTCGAGCGCCGCATCATCGTTGATGTCGCTCGAGAACGTCTCCTCGCGGCTCATGCTCTTCTGATCGCCGTGACCCTCGACCGCACCGCTGTCGATGCCGCGCACGCGATCCCATAGCCACTGCCCCTCACGATCGCCGAACCAGCGAATGAGCTCGGAGAGCGGATGCTCGAGCACATCGTTGACCGTACGCAGCCCCGCGCGCTCGAGCCGGTCCTGAAACTTCGGACCAACCAGCGGTATCTCGGCCAGCAGGAATCGCTTGAGAAAAGTGGCCTCATCTCCCGGTGCGACGATGTGCACACCGGTCGCGTTGTTGTCTGGCTTGGGCTTCGCCACTTCGACGGCCATCTTCGCGACGAGCTTGTTCGTGCCGCCACCGATCGAGATCGACAGTGCCGTCTCTGCGCGTACGGCATCGCGGATGCGATGGGCCGTGCGCTCGAGCGGCTCGTGGTCGTACAGCTGCTCGGTGCCGCCCAGATCGAGATACCACTCGTCGATGCTCGCGCCTTCGACCACCGGCGTGAATCGCTGCAGCACCCGACGAATCTCGGCGCTCTTTTGCGAGCAGGCGCCGCGCGGCACGGGCACGCACATCGCCTGCGGGCAGAGCTTGAGCGCCTGCGCCGTGGGCATCGCGGAGCGCACG
>JAQBQC010000178.1 GCA_028287205.1 Gemmatimonadota bacterium | reverse complement strand
AGCCACCCGCGCCGAAGCGATCGTGCAACAGCATCGCGATGCGGTCGAGGCGCTGGCGACTGCGCTCGTGGAGCGTGAAGTGCTCACGGCTGACGAGGCGTATGGAATCGCCGAAGCGCATGGCGTCCACACGGGCCGCGCGTCCACGCTCGCGGGATCGCTCGCGACGACCTGATCGCTCGTCGCGCGGCAGCTACAGCCGCGTGACGACCGGCAGCTCCAGCTCGAAGAAGAATCGCGTTCCGTTCGTCTCGCTCGTCTCCACACCGAGCGTGCCGCCCATCGCGGCCACGAGCTTGCGGCAGATCGAGAGCCCGAGCCCCGCGCTGGAAAACGCGTAGTCGCCCGGGTCGCGGCGGCGAAACGGATCGAAGAGAGAGCTCATCACCTGCGCGGGAATCCCCCGCCCGGTGTCGCGCACCGAGAACTCCAGCCGCGAGCGCGACGGCGCCTTCACGGAGATCTCGACGAACCCGCTCGACGTGAACTTGAGCGCGTTCGTGGTGAGGTTGAGCAGCACACGATTGAGCGCTCCGGGATGCCCCACCCGAAAGTCCACGTCGGGCGGAGTCAGCTTCACCGTGAGCCCCTTCTCCTCCGCCAGCGGTAACACGATGTCCTGCACCGCGCGCAGGATCGCGAGCACCGAGAACGCCTCGGGCCTCGGATCGATCAGCCGGTCCCCTCCGCGCGCGAACGCGATGACGTCGCTCGCCACGGTGCTCAGGCCGAATGCCGCACTGTAGATGAGCCCGAGCTGCCGCTCCTGCACGGCATTCACCTCGCCGCTCTGTCCCTTGCGCAGCGTCTCCGCGAGAAAGAGAATCGATGCGAGCGGCGAGCGCAGATCGTGCCCGACCTCGACGAGCAGCTCGAGGCCGCCAGGCCCCGCGAGCCGCGCGCTGAAGCGGTGCGCATCATCGTGCTCGATGATCTGGTGCACGCGCTCGACGGCGCCGAGAAGGCGCAGAATCCCTGCGCCATCGACTGCATGTCCTGCGGCACCGAGCTCGGACAGGAGGCAGGCGCGCAGCGTGTCGAGCGCGAGCGGTGCGGGCGCCGGCGGATGCGCGCGCGGCTCCGCGCTCTCGTCGATCGCCGCCGCACGCACGGCATCCGACACCCAGGCGATGCTGTCGCGCAAATCGGCGTCGTGATGAGGGGACTGCGCTGCCGTCGCGAGCTCGCGCATCGCGCGCGCGGACGCATGCGCGAGCGCATCGCCGAGCGCGGATGGCAACTCCGGCGGCGCAACGCTCTCTTCTATCGCGGAGGGTGGATTATCGCCCTCCGGGGCTCGAGCGGATGAAGATGAAATGGAAGACGTCATCTCGAGGTATAACCACGTGCCACAGCCGTCACTCGCGATTTCCCGACAGCTCGTCGCGCCGCACGTTGTGCTTCTCCATCAGACGATAGAGTGTCGTGCGATCGATGTTCGCCAGTCGCGCCGCGCGCGACATGTTGCCGCCCGCCCGCGCCGACAGACGCGAGAGGTACTCGCGCTCGAATTCCGCGATCAGCCGATCCTTTGCCGCATGGTACGGCTCGTCCATGATCGCGCCCGACATCGTGGTGCGCGCCGGCGAAGAGTTCCCGTCCTCGTATGCAGGAATGTCCTGCGGCTGAATCGGCTGCCCCGGCTCCGCCAGCACCGCCACGTGCTCGATCACGTTCTGCAGCTCGCGCACGTTGCCGCGCCACTGTCGCGTGCGCAGGAACTCCATGCTGTTTTCCGTGAGCTTGGGCAGAGAATCTCCGGCTTCGCGATGCCGCTCCCAGTAGTAGGAGAGGAAGTGGTTCGCGAGGAGCGCGATGTCCTCCTGTCGCTGGCGCAGCGGCGGCAGCTTGATCGGCACGACGCGCAGACGATAGAAGAGATCTTCGCGAAGAATTCCCGCGTTCACCGCCTCCTGCGGATCGCGATTCGTTGCCGACACGAAGCGAACGTCCACCGTCGCATCCTGCTGCTCGCTTCCGACGCGGCGCACGACGCCGTCCTGCAGCACGCGCAGGAGCTTCGCCTGAATCGGATGCGACATCTCGGTGAGCTCATCGAGAAAGAGCGTGCCGCCATTGGCGGTCTCGAGCAGCCCGGGTTTGTCGCGATCCGCGCCCGTGAAGGCGCCTTTGCGATGTCCGAACATCTCGCTCTCGAGCAGCGGCTCCGGGAGCGCAGCGCAGTTGATGGGCACGAGCTTGCGACTCGCGCGCCGGCTGTGGTGATGGATGAATTGTGCGATGACCTCTTTGCCCGTGCCGCTCTCGCCCGTGATCATCACCGACGCATCGGTGGGCGCGACCTTGCGTGCGAGCTCCACCGCCTTCCGAAATGCGGGTGCGACGCCAAGCAGCGTGATCTTGTCGCTGTTTCCATTCTGCTGCACCAGCTGCTGGCGGAGCGCCTTCGTTTCGCGCGTGACCATCACCGCGTGCGAAGCGCGCCCGATGAGCACCTGGAGATGCGTGGCGGAGAACGGCTTGGGCAGATAGTCCCAGGCGCCCGCACGCAGCGCCTCGATGCTCGACGACACGCTCGGATTGCCGGTCATGACGACGACGATCGTCTCGCGATGGGCTTCCAGCGTCGCCTTGAGGACGTCTATGCCAGAGATCGGCTGTAGGTAGAGGTCGACGAGCACGATGTCGAACTTGCGGCGGCGCACGACCTCGAGCGCCTCATCACCCCGCCCGACGAAGGTGACGTTATAGCCGTCGAGCTCGAGCACGCTGGCACACCCCTCACGAAGCGTCCGATCATCGTCGACGACGAGGATGCGAATGTCCGCCTTGACCGCTGCCGGGATCGCCAGCGGATCGCGACCGACCCGTGACGATGGCGCCGCCACATCGACCGGAGGGACGGGTACTACCGGGACCGTCATAGTGTGCTCCTAAAGCGAACAAAGCAGGAACGAGCGGCAATCGAGGAGAAGATGATCTAGTGCGGCCATGCGTCACATCGTGTGCGTGAGTTATGCCACACTTTGCTTGTTTTGTAGCTACGATACCGCGAATCCGTAATTGTGCGATATAAAATGTTCCATATGCGCGACAGCTTTGTCGCTAGCGACTACAGACGAGCCGGCACACATACTACACACTATGCGGCGCTTGCGCCACTGGACTGCGCAGAAATGCGACGCGATCGCTACTATTCTCGCTGTGAGGAGGTGGCCGGCGTCATTCGCCCGTTCTTTTCCGGGCTCGCGGGCATCTTTTGCTGGGCCTGATATTGCATCCCGGGCAGCGTTAGTTGCTCGTCCAAAGCACGCCCTGTTGGCGTGATACGAGGCCGATCACACATATTGGCCGCGCGTCACCTTACTTACCAAAATCCTCG
>JAQBQC010000393.1 GCA_028287205.1 Gemmatimonadota bacterium | reverse complement strand
AAGTCGGTTCCGTCGAACGCAGTGCTTCGCAGAAACGCCTCATAGGCCGCGAGATTCTGTGTCGGCTTCTGCGCAAGCTGGGCCTTCGCCGGAGGGTTGAGCACGACACCGAGATTTGCAGCGACCTGGCCCGCGACCGACGATTGCACCTGAAAAACGTCGGCGAGCGTCGTGTCGTAGGTCTGTTGCCAGATGGTGCGTGGCGCGTTCCCCCGCGACATCTGCACGAGCTCCGGGCTCACGCGCACGCGCCGCGCGTGATTCGGGCTCGTCTCCCATCGCACGACACCGGTGAGCAGATACATCGCACCGAGCTCGCCCGCGATCTGCTGCGGCGACTTGTCTGTGCGCCGATACTGGTTCGAGCTCGCGCGCGCGATGACGCGCAGTGCGGGAAGCGCAGTGAGCTTGCCGCGTATCTCGTCGGTGATACCGTCGGCGAAGTACGCGCTCGACGTATCTCCTTCGTTTTCGAAAGGGAGCACCGCCAGCGCTGAGTCGCCCGTAGGCGCGCGACTCCGCGTACGCGACCAGAGAAAAAACGCTCCGGCACCGACCACTGCGACGAGCGCCGCAATCATTGCCCAGGCCCGAGCTCGGGACGTGCGCGATGGCGCGAGGTGCGCGAGCGACGCTGCGTCTGGTTCTGTGGTCTGTGCCGACGCCAGCGTGCGTGCGAACTCGGCGACCGAGTTGAACCGGTCGGCCGGAGCAAGTGCAAGCGCCTTTTCGATCGCGGCGTCTACACCCGTCACTACAGCCGGACGTGCTCGGCGCACCGATGGCGGTGCACCCGAGAGCATCTTGGCCCGAACCGTCTGCGCGTTCGGTCCCGTGAATGGCGGCTCGCCCGCGAGCATTTCGTACAGCACAGTCGCGAGCGAGTACATGTCGGTGCGCGCATCGAGCACGCGCTCGCCGCTCGCCTGCTCCGGACTCATGTACTGCGGAGTGCCGACCACGAGCCCGGTCTCGGTGAGTCGCTGCGGCTCGCCCTTCACCGCGTCGGCACCCAGCGCCTGCGCGATGCCGAAGTCGGCGACGAGTGTGTTGCCGTCGGCGGTGAGCAGCAGATTCTCCGGCTTGATGTCGCGATGCACCACGCCGTGATCGTGCGCGTACTGGAGCGCCTGCGCCGCCTCGCGTGTGATGCGAAGCGCCTCGTCCACCGGCAGCTGCCCCTCGCGATCGAGCCGCGCACGAAGCGTTTCCCCTTCGACGAACGGCATCGTGAACCAGAGCAGTCCGTTCGCACTCCCCGAGTCGTGGACGGAAAGAATGTGCGGATGCTGCAGTCGCGCGGCGACCTCGATCTCCCGCTCGAAACGCTCGGAGCCGAGCGATGCGGCGAGGAAGGAGTGAAGCACCTTGAGCGCCACCGGTCGCTTGTGCTTCTGATCGCGAACGAGCCACACAGTGGCCATGCCGCCGCGTCCGAGCTCGCGCTCGACGATGTAGGCATCGCCGAGCGCGGCCTGGAGGTGAGCGCGAGCGTCGCTGGCCGGGTCGGTCACGAGTGCGAGCGGGTCAGGACAGGGGGGGTGAGGCGGTTGTCAGCCCCGTACGAT
The DNA here is from genome assembly GCA_028287205.1 of Gemmatimonadota bacterium. Taxonomy (GTDB): domain Bacteria; phylum Gemmatimonadota; class Gemmatimonadetes; order Gemmatimonadales; family Gemmatimonadaceae; genus FEN-1250. Next base: position 1,361 of record JAQBQC010000393.1, on the reverse strand, counting down.
ACGCGCGCGCGAACATGGCGGATAGAGCGCGGCCCGGTGCGCGGAAGGTGAATCAGCCAGTCGCCGGATCGAACGGCAGCCCGTCGACTAGCAGCATTTTCGTCTCCGCACACGACTGGCGCAGCGCCTTCGCCTCCGCATACTCCGGCGAATTCCACCACCGCTGCGCAGTGTCCGCGTCCGCGAACTCGAGGATCACGAATCGCGGCGGTGCCCACTCGCCCTCGAGCGCGGTCGTCGCGCCACCGCGCGACAGATACTTGCCGCCGTACTTGGCGATCGACGGCGGCGCGAGATGCTTGTAGCGCTCGTAACGCGCTGCGTCCTTGATCGCGATTTCAACAACGACGTACGCTGGCATTTTTATGTGCTCGCTCGTTTTATCGCCACGTTTGCCACAGCTCGGCGACCGCCGCATGCGCCTTCACGCCCGCCATGATCGCGGTGATGGAAGGAATGGCGACCTCCGTCGACAGAAGCGTGTCACCGACCACGAGCGTCGGCACGCCGCCCACTCGGAAGCGGCCGCCGTTCATCGCGCGATTGAAGGGCTGCGTGAGCGTCGCGGTGCTCGGCATCCCCGCCGCCCAGAAATCGATCGCCAACACGTCGCCAGGCCATTCGCTTCCCATTCTCCGCCACGCGCCCTCGCGCGCGAAGGCCCACGCTGCCGCATCGCCGGTCGCCACACGCATCGCGGTCTTCCCCGCGATGATCGCCTGCTCCTGCGTGTCGGCCTCGAAGCGCGTCAGCTTTCGTTCGCCGTCATGCGCTTCGACGACCGCGAGTGGACAGAGAAGCTCGCCGTCCTCCGTGTCCGAGAGGCTCCACGCGGCGTGCGCTAGAGCGAATCCCGCGAGAGAGAGGCCTGGTTGCGGCAGCGATGTCATGGCTTCGAAAGATTGCGTCGCGCGAACGCTCGCGGCAACCGCGTAGCGAATCGCGCCACGGCACGGTCACGGTAGCATCCGACATTCGCGGTCGTCTTCCGGTCCGCCGCGCCGCGGGTCCATCTTTACTGCGCTGGCATACACGACCGTTCGGAGGGCTCGTGGTTTCCTATTCGGTGCTTGCTGCAGTGGCGGTGCTCGCATTCGTGCTCGGCGTCTTCACCGCGCGCCGCGGCTCGCGCACCAACACGAAAGTGATCTGGGAGTCGACTCCGCAACCAAGCGTCGCGCACGAAGCGGCGATAGCCGACCCGGAGCTGCGCGCCTTTCTCGAGCAGAAGCAGCTCATCTCCGCGATCAAGCGCTATCGCGAGCTCACGGGCTCGGGGCTCAAGGAATCGAAGGACGCGGTCGAAGCGCTGCAGCGCACTCTTCCCGGACAATGATGCCGACCATCATCTCGCACCGCGC
>JAQBQC010000381.1 GCA_028287205.1 Gemmatimonadota bacterium | reverse complement strand
CCAGGCACGTATCGGTTGGTGCTGCGCGCGTATTCCACGGATTCGCTGAATTCTGCGGATGATTCACTTCCCTCGAGTGCGCGTACGTCGAACACTTTTTTCATCGACCGATGAGCGCGATCAACCGAGTCGCTCGACTGGCGGGTCTGGTCGTCGTCGCATGCGCGCTCGTGGCATTTGGCGTTCGCGAGGATTTTCACAATACACACGTCATCGCGGGCCTCATCTGGAAGGAGCACGCCGCATTGGCAAGGACCTTCTACGCCAGGGCCGCCGCGGGCGATTCTGCTGGACTCGTGGCGCTGAGCGAGGGACGTGAGCCCGTGGAGTGGGGCCTCGAGTTCGGGCGTATAGAACCCAACGGGATCGCTGCCGCGGCTCGCGCGGCGAGCCCGATCAATAGCTCCCGCAGAGGTGCCGATTCGGTGTTGACCTTCTATGCAGTGCCCGCGCGCTGGTGTCCACAGCCGGATGAGCCGCACACGCTCGAGATCCTGTTCACGCGACGCAATGGCACCTGGCGCATCTCCTACGCGGGCACAGAGATTTGTTAGCTCACGATCCTCGCAGTTGAGGGTTTTGATGCCGCGAACAGCATCGCGGAGCGTTGAGAGCTCGAGTCGGAATCTGCGCTTCATCTTGCGCGAAAGGAGCCGACTCACACAATAAAGCAGCTCACTCGCGCAGAGGACGGCGCCAATGCTCACGCAGGCTCCCCCCACGGCGGCTCACTACAGTCCACCGCCGCCAGGCGATGGCCCCGATGACATCTCCGGCCGCAGGCACCGCCAGGTGATCGGCTACCTCGGTCTCATGCTTCCAGCCCTTTTGGTGGCGATGGTCCGGCTGCGTCCCAACGCGCCAAGCGACAAGTGGATTCGCGACTCAATCAGCGCGTACTACTGGACGGGCGCCGTATCGCTCTTCGTCGGCCTCGTCGCGGCTCTGTCGATCTTTCTGCTAACGTATCGCGGCTACGCCAACGAGTATCACAAGTACGATCGTGGCGCTGCAATCATCGCCGGCATCGCTGCGGCGCTCATCGCCCTCTTTCCGACCACGCCGCCAGAGGGAGTCAGGCTGCCTTGGTGGTTCGACTGGATCGACAAGATCCATCATGCCGCCTCGATCGTACTCTTCTCAATGTTCGCGCTCTTCTCGCTCTGGCTCTTCCGGAAGACTGCATCCGGAGAAGAGCCTCCTGCGGACAAGAAGCGACGAAATGCGATCTACCTGATCTGTGGAATTGGAATTCTCGCAAGCATGGCTTGTGCAGCCATCGCCGCACACGCGAACCGATCGATATTCTGTCCCGAGTCGTTCGCCCTCGGGTTTTTCGCATGGTCATGGCTCGTCAAGGGTCAGGCAGTAGATTCGATCAATGCGACCCTGCGCGCTGCCAAAGCTCGGATTTCGAAGTAGGCGCCAGCAGCTTCGCTCGCCGAAAATGTCCGTCACGCTCTCGTTGATATGGGCACGCCTCCGATGATCTCTCCGCGGCGATCGTTGTCCCTGCGCTCCTGTCTCCCGCCACTTCTTTCGACACTCGGGCTCATTGCCGCAGCGCACACGGCGCCGCTCGCTGCGCAGGAAGCACTGCCCGACGCGATCCCTCCGCACGACACGCTCACAGTGCCGTCGCGCGCATTGGGCGAGGCGCGGCGCATCAACGTGCACACGCCGCCGAACTATGCCGCGTCGGCAGCCGCCCGCTTTCCGGTGCTCTACATGCCCGACGGTGGCCTCGACGAGGATTTCCCGCACGTCGTCAACACCGTCGACTCGCTGATCAAGCTCGGCGCGATCCGCCCCGTAATCGTCGTCGGCGTGCCGAATACTCAGCGCCGGCGCGATCTGACAGGGCCGACGCGCGTAGCGACCGACAGCGCCATCGCACCACATGTCGGCGGCTCGGCCGCCTTTCGCCGCTTCCTGCGCGACGAGCTGATGCCGGCCATCGACTCACACTACCGCACTACGCCTGAGCGCGCGATCGTTGGTGAATCGCTTGCCGGGCTGTTCGTGGTCGAGACCTTTCTGCGTGAGCCGACATTATTCGATCACTATGTCGCGTTCGACCCCAGTCTCTGGTGGAATCGCGCCGCGCTCGTGGACTCGGCGCCTGCGCTACTGGCGCCCAACCCGGCGGCGCGCGTGGAAAGGCGTCTCCGTCCGCTCGCAGTCGCACGGTCTATATCGCGGCCTCGCGCGACGACATTGGGGAGGGAACCGCGCGGCTCGACGCCGCGCTCCGGACGGCGGCGCTGCGTGGGCTCGCGTGGAGGTACGCGGCGCGGCCCGACCTCACGCACGGGACGATCTTTCGCGCAGAAGCCCCAGCCGCGCTCACGAGCGCGCTCCGGTAAGGGATGAGGGTCGTTGCAGCTTTCGAGGCAGGTCACCAAACGATTCTGAATCATCCCGCAAGAAATCACCGATGCCTGGGACCCGGGTTTGCGGCCGCTCGAGCACATCCATCATCAGGCGGGGAATCTTCAGATCGAGGTGTCGGCACGTGGCAGCCACGCCTTCGGTCTCCAGAAGATCGCC
>JAQBQC010000374.1 GCA_028287205.1 Gemmatimonadota bacterium | reverse complement strand
GACTGCAGCGCGGGGACGAGGCCGAAGACGAGGCCGGTCACGATCGCGAGGCACGCGGCGAACGCGAGCGCCGCACCGTCGAGATGGATGTCGCCGAAGCTCACTGCGCCGGTGCCCGAGAGATTCTGCACTCGGAGCGCTTTGCTCGGGTCGAGCGCGGCGAGCAGGCGCACGCCCCACCACGCGACGGCCAGTCCGGCAGCGCCGCCGATGAGGGAGAGGATCACGCTCTCGGTGAGGAGCTGCCGAACGAGTCGGCCCCGCCCCGCGCCCACCGCCAGTCGCACGGCGATTTCCCTGCGCCGGCCCGAGGCGCGCACGAGAAAGAGATTGGCGACGTTCGCGCAGGCGATGAGCAGCACGAGTCCCACGGCCGCCAGCAGCACGAGCAGCGAGCGACGCACGACGGGATCCACGCGCGTTGCGTTTAGCTCCCGAGTCGTCGCGCCCCAATGCTCGTCCGGAATCTCCGGATGCGGGTACGCCCGATCGACGATGGCGCCGAGTCGCGGTACGTCGTTCTTCGCCTGCGCTATCGTGACGTTCGGTGCGAGCCGCGCGATGAGCGTGAAGGAGTGACTCCACGCCTGCTCGAGCTGTTCCGCAGGATTCGACATCAGCGAGATCCACAGCTCGGCGCGTCCAGTCAGCCCGCGAAAGCCGCGCGGGAGCACGCCGACGATCGTGAACGGCTTTCCGTCGACGTCGATGATCTTGCCGAGCACGTGAGGATCTGCGTTGTAGCGGCGCTGCCAGAGCTCGTCCGAGAGCATCACGACCCTGGGGCCGTCCGGGTGCAACTCCTCCTCCGGGAGAAAGTTGCGGCCGAGCGCGGGCTGGATGCCGAGTGTGGGCAGATAGCGCGCATCCGCGTTCTCGGTGCGAACGCGCTCGACGTCGCCATTGCTGGCGATGCTGTTCTGATCATCGGCGTAGAGGGCGACATCGGAAAAGAGATGCTGCGCGTCGCGAAAGGCCGTGAACTTCGGGTACGACCACACCATGTCGCTCTGCGCCGGATTTCCGTTGCGCGCGGGCACGGTGAGCCCAACCTTCATCAGCCGCTCCGGATGCACGAAAGGGAGCGGGCGAAGAAGCAGCGCGTTCACCGCGCTGAAGATCGCTGTGTTCGCGCCGATGCCGATCGCGAGGGTGAGCACGGCAACGGCGGTGAAGGCGGGAGCCCTGCGAAAGGTGCGTAGTGCGAAGCGCGCATCCTGGACGGCGGCATCGATGAACGAGAGTCCGGCCATCGAGCGTGTCTCCTCGGTGAGTGAGGTCAGATTGCCGAATCGCCTGCGAGCGGCGAAGCGTGCGTCGGCGCTCGAGAGCGTGCCGTGCGCGGCGTGCTCGCGCTGCATGGCGTCGAGCGAGAGATGAAAGTGCATCTCCTCGTCGAGCTCGCGCGCGTATTGGCGCGCGCCCGTGAGCGCGCGGAGCTGGTGTCTGAGTCCGTCGAGGAGCGACATGCGCGGATCAGGCGCGCTTCATGACCGCTTGGATCGCGACGAGCACGCGATCGAAGCTCGAGATCTCCTTACCCAGCTGCTTGCGCCCCGACGCGGTGATGGTGTAGTAACGCGCCTTGCGTCCCGTCGGCGACTCGCCCCACTTCGAGGTGGCCCACCCTTTCTTCTGGAGTCGCTCGAGCGCCGGATAGAGGGAGCCCTGCTCGATCGAGAGCACGTCGTCGGAGAGCTTCTCGATGTGCTGGGCGATCGCGTAGCCGTGCTGCGGCTGCAGCGTGAGCGTCTGCAGGATGAGCATGTCGAGCGTCCCTTTCAGGAGCTCACTTTTGGACGGACCGGACGAAGGCGCCACCGTCGCATCCTTGCGGGCGCGGCCCGCTGACAGGTAGAAGTCCTACACGTAATATGTAGTTATTCTACCTATCAAGGCGCGCGATGCGCAAGAGGGTGCGAAAGCGGAGAGGGTGCAGGGCCCGCGCTAATGGCGCGTTTGGCCCCCATTCAGCTTGCCATGCGGATTGCCGTGCTTGTGCCGCTTCGCATCGGCCGCGAGACGATTCTTGTCGCTGTTCTTGTCAGCCTCGTCGTGCTGGACGCGATCTTCGGCTAGTCTGTGCTTTCCCGTGGAGAGCTCGCGCTTGATCTCCCTGTTGTGGATCTCGGCGATCTCGGAGTCGGGAACTTCGCGCGGGCCGGCAGCGCGGTGGGCATTCTTTTCGTCGTGTTGTCGCATTTGTTGAATGATGGCGGATTGGGTTTTGGGGCCGTGGAGCGTGGTGGGTGACGACGGATGGCTGTTCTTGCTGCGGCTCATTGGCAATCCCCTTGAAAGACCTTTGATACGATTGCAAAAAGCGTACATTCGTTTTGCTCTAATGCATTGGCACTTGCGCATTCGATGGCAGCGATATCCCAGACTCATCGCGCTCCGGGCCGCGCAGCCCGTCGATCTTGTCCAGCACGCCATCGAGCTTGCGGCGGCGCGTGGTCGTCAATACCTCGAACGCCTCCTGCAGGCCGTCGATGCTTTCCTTGATCCCGTCGAACGCTTCCTTGAATTTGGTCCACTCCCTGTTGAACACGCCGTGCAGCTCGAGCATCTCCGACGTCGTCTGCGCGAACGTGAAATTGTCCATGGCCTGGCGCACGACCACGAGCACGGCGTACAGCGTGAAGGGCGAGCAGATGACGACCCTGTTCCGGAGCGCGCTGTCGATCGCCGTCGCATCGCACTCGTTGAGGAAGCTGAGCACGCGCTCATTCGGCACGAAGAGGATCGCGTAGTCGACGGTCTTCTCTGCGACATCGATGTATCCGCGCTCGTGCACCTGCTTGATCGTCTTCTGCACGTCGCGCTTGAACTGCTCCGTGCAAACCTTCCGATCGCTCTCGCTCGTGCACTCGAATGATCTGAGGTAGTTGTCGAGCGGGAACTTCACGTCCATGTTGAGAATGAGACCGTTTGGAAGGTTGAACGTGAAGTCGGGGCGACAGCCGGATGCCATCGGCACCTGCTTCCCGTAGTTGATTCCCTCCACGAGTCCCGCCGCGCGCAGAACATCCTCGGCCAGTCGCTCGCCCCATTGGCCGCGCGCCGTGGGATTCGAGAGAATGCCTCGCAGCTGATCGGCCGCGTCACTCAGTCTGGTCGTGGCGCTCGACGCATCAACGAGCTGCTTCGAGAGCTCTCCATACTTCTCCGCGCGAACGGTCTCGAGCTCACGCACGAGCACGCCTACCTTCTCCAGCTTCACGTTCATCGACTCGAGCGATTGGTCGATGAGCGCCTTCTTGGACTCGAGCGCGCTCTGATTGTCGGAGGTGTATTTCGAGAGTGAATCGCGCGCAGCGTCGTTGAGCTGCTTCACGCCGCCGGTGATCAGATCCGACGTGAGCGCCTTGACGGAGTCGCGCATGTTGCTCGTGAGGAGCTCGACCTCCTTCGTCTTCGCTGCCTCCGCCTGCCGCACGAGCTCCTGTGCGAGCGAGGCAGTGTCGCGATCTCTCAAGCGGGCAACGAGCCAGAAAATGAGGGCGCCCACGAGAACACCGGCGGCGAACACGTACACGAGCTGCATGTGCGACACCCGAGTCGGACTGTGGAGATTGCTGGAACCGGGCCCTATGAACAAGATAGGGGAGCGTCTCGACGCCGGGACAGGGCTGTCGCGACCGATTACGTGAGTCACTCTCTCCGGAGCGACCAGGCAATGACTTGTGCTCGTACTGCGCGTGCACTCGTTCCTGTAGTGCTCGCGACGGCGGCGCTGGCGGTCGCGGCCGCGTGCTCGGATTCGACGCCCAGCGGTCCGGGCCCGAAGACGCGCACGTATCAGATGGGCTTCTCGAACTTTCCACCCGCGCCCGACACGATGCTCCTGCGGCGCTCGGTATTGATGTGGATTCAGCGCGCCGACGCCGCCATTCTCCACCTCGATGTGCCGTGGGCGGCGCTGCTCGCCGGCGCGCGTGCCGATTCGCTCGTGCACGCGGACGTGATGCCGATCGTGCAGTCGTACGCGCTTGCGCACCTGGACCTCGCGATCGAGACCGACGTCACGAATGGAGTGAATCGGACCGCGGAAGCTCCAGCCCTCGTAGCGCTTGGCCGCAGCATCACCGAGGATACGGTGCAGAAGCTCTACGCTGCCTACGTTGCGGCGCTCGACACGATCGCGCAGCCGAGCTTTCTCGGCCTGGCGTCAGAGACCAACCTGATTCGCCTCGCCGGACCCCCAGGTGTATACGCGGCCATCGTGAAGATGACGAATGCGGCGGTGACAAATCATAATCGCTTCACGGGAGCTTTTTATCTGTACGTGAGCGTGCAGGTCGAAGTCGCGTGGGGTCGACTCGGCGGCTCGAACACATTCGTTGGCATCGATCGCGATCGCGCGGACTTTCCCTTCATCACGGCGCTCGGACTTTCCAGCTATCCCTACCTCGGCGGCTTCACGGATCCTGCCCAGATTCCCAGCGACTACTTCTCGCGCCTGCGCGGCGACCCCGTGCTACCGGTGCTCATCACGGAGGGAGGCTGGTCATCCGCGAACATCGGGACCATTCACTCTTCGCCCGCGCTTCAGGCCGCGTGGATCAGGCGCGCGTCCGAGATCGCGGAGAACGCACGCGCGCTCGCATGGTTTCAGCTCAGCTTTACGGACATCAACCTGCCGGCGGTCGGTCTTCCCGCGGACGATCCGCAGCTCGTGCCGTTCGTCACCATCGGTCTCGTCGACACCGCGCTCGTTCCGAAGCCCGCGCTCACCGAGTGGGATTCAGTCTTCGCGCTTCCGATCGATCCGTTGATACCGAGC
>JAQBQC010000344.1 GCA_028287205.1 Gemmatimonadota bacterium | reverse complement strand
CGGCGCACGCGCGCACCACGATGATGCGAGTCGAACGGACAGGGTGGGATTCGAACCCACGAGACCCGTGAAGGTCTGCCGGTTTTCAAGACCGGAGCATTCAACCGCTCTGCCACCTGTCCAACTGCCAGACTCCCGAATATCTGGCAACGTGACACGCGCAAAATCGCATCCTTCACGCGCGCGCGCCACGCCGGGCGAACTCTAGCGAATATTTGAACCCGGCGTCGGTGCGCGGCGCAGTCCGTGCGGCCTTACACCGGATCCTTCGAATCCCGGCATCCATGCGAGATGCCGGAGGCACACATGCTCCCCGAGCGGTACGATCCGTTCCTCGTCGTCCTCTCATTCATCGTCGCCGTGTCTGGCTCGATCACCGCGCTGCGCATGGGCGCGCGAGTCGGCGCACAGGAAGGATGGCCGCGTTACGGGTGGCTGATCGGCGGCGCATTCGCGCAGGCCGTCGGCATCTGGGGGATGCACTTCACAGGGATGCTGGCGTTCATTCTTCCGGTGCCGATTGCGTACGAGATGGGGCGCATGCTTCTCTCGTTCGTCGTCGCGTTCGCGGGCTCACTTCTGGCCTTGCGCCTCACGCAGCGGAGATCGCTGCGCACGGTGTGGCTCATCGCTGGCGGTGGGGCGATCGGCGCCGGAATCAGCGGGTTGCACTACATCGACATGGCTGCGATGCGCATGGCCGCTGTCTTTCGCTATTCTTGGACACTCGTGGTTGCCTCGGTGATCATCGCCTGTGTATTCGGACTGCTGAGTCTCTGGTTCGGGCGACGACATCGACGCGCCGACCCGGCGCAGCCCCGACGAATGCTGTTCTCGAGTGGCCTGATCATGGGCATGGCCATCGTCGGCCAGCACTATACCGGCATGGCGGCCGCGCACTTCTTCCCGGGGCCGGATGCCCGCGCCTCCGCGCGCGGGCGCATCGTGCCTCAGGAAGAGCTGCCGCGCGTGGTGGTCATCTCCACGTTCGTGATTCTTCTGGCGGCGCTCACGGCGGCGAGCAGCGCGCGCCGCCGGAGCGCACACGCGCTCGTCTCACAGCGAATCCTCGAGGCGCGCGAAGATGAGCGCAGGCGAATCGCGCGCGGACTGCACGAAGATCTCGGCCAGATGCTCACCGCGCTGCGTCTCAATCTCCAGCGGCTCTCGCCCCGCGACGATGCATCGATCGTAAGCGAGAGCGTCACGCTCGTCGACGAATCGCTCGCACGCGTGCGAGCACTGTCGGTGGAGCTCCGCCCGTCGGTGCTCGATGACCTCGGGCTGGGCGCCGCTGTGGAATGGTACGCGAAGCGAAGTGCCGAGCGCGCCGGCTTCACGGTGGTGGTCGACAATTCGCTGGACTCCGCGCGTCTGCCGGAGTTCATTGAGACCGCCGGATTCCGCATCATCCAGCAGGCGCTCACGAACATCGCGCGACACGCGCACGCGCACCGGGTTGTGATCTCGCTCATGCGCGCGCCGCACGAGCTGGAGCTGTCGGTGAACGACGACGGGGCCGGATTCGATGTTGCGGGTGCGAAGGCGCGCGCCGAGGCCGGGGAGAGTCTGGGGTTGCTCGATATGCGTGAGACGGCATCACTCGCGGGCGGCACGCTGTCGCTGTCCTCGAGCGTGGGGCGCGGCACGACGGTACGCGCTCGCTTCCCGATCGCGGCCTGACATGCGCATCCTCCTTGCCGACGACCACACGCTGGTTCGCACGGGAATGCGGCTGCTGCTGGAGACGATGTCGGATATCGTCGTCGTGGGTGAGGCATCGGATGGCGCGAGCGCACTGCGCCTCATCGAGCAGCTTCGCCCCGACGCCGTGCTCATGGATCTCGCCATGCCGGGAATGAGCGGCACCGAAGCCGTGCGCCAGGTTGCGGCGCGTTTTCCCGAGACGCGTGTGCTCGTCGTGTCGATGCACGCCGACGAGGCATACGTACAGGCAGCGCTGGCCGCCGGTGCAGCAGGATACCTCCTGAAGGGAGCGGACAAGGAGGAGCTGGAGATCGCACTGCGACAGGTTGCGCGCGGAGAGAGCTATTTGAGCCCGGCGATCTCGGCAGCAGTGGTCGCTGCGCTCGCAAACGCGAGCACCGCCGATGCGATCGGCTCTCCGCTGGATGCGCTCACCGTGCGGCAGCAGCAGGTCTTGCAGCTTGTCGCAGAAGGCTTGTCGACGAAGCGGGTGGCAGCGCAGTTGGGCCTCAGCGTCAAGACCGTGGAGGCGCATCGCGGGGCGATCATGGACCGCCTGGGCATTCGCGATCTCGCTGGGCTGGTGCGATTCGCGGTGCGCGTGGGTCTCGTGAGCGGCGGCGGCTAGGGTTTTCCCTAGTGTCGCTTTCGGGGTGTTGCCGATTTTATCGCAGTTGCCGCGCGCCTAAACTGCGAGGCTATGAACCAGAGACAGGCACATCCCACCGGTTCGCGCCGACTGCTCGCCGCATTGCTCGACTCTTCGGACGACGCGATCATCTCGATGACGCTCGACGGAACCATCATGGTATGGAGTCGCGGCGCCGAGTCGGTATACGGGCACACGGCGCAGGAAGCGATCGGGGAGTCGATGGCCCTGATCGTTCCGCTGGAAGGCTGCGGCGAGCTCGAGTCCATTCTTGCGCGTATCGCGCGCGGCGAGCGAGCGGAGCTTCACCAGGCGGAGCGAGTTCGACGCGATGGCTCGCGTCGAATGACATCGGTGTCGCTCTCGCCGATCGTCGATGCGAATGGGGTGGTCATCGGCGCGGCTGAGATCGCCCGCGACGTCACGGAGCATCATCAGTTGGAGCAGGCGCTCCGCACGAGTGAAGCACAGGTTCGCCTGCTGCTCGACTCGGCCGCGGAAGGCATTTACGGCGTCGATGTCGAAGGGAAGTGCACGCTGTGTAACAGGACGGCGGCGCGCATGCTGGGATTCGCTCACGCGGAGGAGCTCATCGGTGAGCCGATGCACGCGCTCGTGCATCACAGCCGTGCCGACGGCAGTGCGTATCCCGAGGTGGAGTGCGGCGTGCATCGCGCGGCCGCCACCGGCGAGGCAGTGCACGTGAGCCGTGAGATGCTCTGGCGCGCCGACGGGTCCAGCTTTCCCGCAGAGTATTGGGCGTATCCGATCCGGAACGACGGCGCCATCGTCGGCGCGGTGGTGACGTTTCTCGACACCACGGATCGCGAGCGGGCGAGAGCGGCGCTCGAGGAGAGCGAGTCCCGCTACCGAACGCTGGCCGAAAACTCGTTCGACGCCATCGGCGTCTCTGTGAATGGTGTGCTCCATGATGCCAATCGGGCGTTCGAGCGCACGTTCGGTGTGCGCCGCAACCATGCCTTGGGTCGCCCGATCATCGACGTCGTGGCCGATGAATCGATTCCGGAAGTCACGCGGCGCGTGGCCGGCTCGATCGAGGGGAGCTACGAGTTCATCGGGCGCCATGCGTCCGGTCGCAAGCTCGTCATCGAAGCCACGGCGAAGAATCTCATGCTCGACGGTCAAGAGGCGCGATTCGTGGCGCTGCGCGACATCACGGAGCGGCGGCGGTTGGAGGAGCGCGTTCGGCAGATTCAGAAGATGGAGGCGCTCGGCGCGCTCGCGGGTGGAGTGGCGCACGACTTCAACAACAACCTCACGGTGATCTCGAGCTTCACGGAGCTTCTCCTCAGCGAGCTGGACGTGGCGGATCCGCGCGCGCTCGATCTTCGCGAGGTGCGCAAAGCGGTGGACAGCGCCACATCGCTCACTCGCCAGCTCCTGGCGTTCAGCAGACAACAGATTGTCCAGCCTCGCCTCGTCGCACTGGAGACGGAAGTGCAGCGCGCCATTCCGCTGCTCCGTCGCGTCATCGGGGAAGACCTCGTCATCACGACGGATTTCGCCGATACGCCGACCGTGGTGCTCATCGATGCTGGGCAGCTCGAGCAGGTGTTCATGAATCTCTGCATCAACGCACGGGACGCGATGCCCACCGGTGGCACGCTCACGGTTCAAACGGGCCGGGTCACCTTCGACGAAGAGTATTCCGAGGATCACTGGCCGATTGCTGTAGGCAGCTACGCGATGCTGGCCATCTCGGACACCGGCGTGGGGATGGACGCGCCGACGCGCGCGCGCATCTTCGAGCCGTTCTTCACGACGAAGGAGGCGGGCAAGGGAACTGGCCTCGGCCTCGCGACGGTCTATGGCATCGTGAAGCAGAACGCAGGCTTCATCTGGGTCTACAGTGAGCCCGGGCTGGGAAGCGCCTTCAAGGTGTATTTCCCGCTGCGCGGCGAGCCCTCTGCCATTCCGGAGGTGCCGCCACCGGTTCGCGCCCCGATGGGAACCGAGACCATCCTGCTCGTAGAGGATGCGCAGTCGGTTCGCTCCGCGGCACAGGCAGCGTTGAGGCGTTTCGGCTATACCGTGATCGCGGTGTCGAGCGCCAGGGAGGCGCTGCCCTGGCTCGACGCGTTCGACAGCCACATCGATCTTCTGGTCACTGACGTCGTGATGCCGGACATGAGCGGCCGGGAGCTCGCTGTACACGCGACCGCGCAGCGTCCGCATCTCAAGGTGCTCTACATC
>JAQBQC010000324.1 GCA_028287205.1 Gemmatimonadota bacterium | reverse complement strand
GTTCGTCTGCGAGCTCAGGCGATGCTCGGCGCTCGGGCTCACGTACCTCGTGTCGCATCCAGGGAACTACATGGACGATCGCGAGAGCGGCATCGCGCGCAATGCGGACGCGATCGCGGAGACGCTGGCGCGCGCGCCCGGCGAGACGGTGCTCTGTCTAGAGACCACCGCCGGCTCGGGCACGTCGCTCGGCGCAACGTTCGAGGAGCTGGCCAACATCATCGACCGCGTGCCCGAGCCGTATCGCTCGCGCATCGGCGTGTGCGTGGACACGTGCCACATCTACTCGGCCGGCTACGACCTCGTTGGCGCCTACGACGATGTGTGGGAGCGATTCGAGAATACGCTCGGCTGGTCGCGCCTGCGCGTGATGCACCTCAACGACTCGAAGACCCCGTTCGCATCGCGTCGCGACCGCCACGCGCTGATCGGATTCGGCTCGCTCGGCGAGGAGCCCTTCCGTCGCATCATGACGGATCCGCGCATGGTACGCGTCCCGAAGGTGCTCGAAACGCCCAAGCTCGACAACGACATGCTGACGGACAGCTGCATGCTGCATCTGCTGCGGGGATTTGCGGCCGGCTGAGTGTCGTGCGTGCTCAAGTAATTCCTGAAGTCACCGAAGCTAGACTTGATGGAACCTTTCACGCGCTGGACAGCAATGAGCTCCGCTTCAACCTCCGTCGTCCTTGATGCGCTCATCGGCTGCGATCGAACAGGGCGAATCACTGTCTGGAACGAGGCGGCTGCGAGCCTGTTCGGCTACGCGGAAGCAGAGGTGCTCGGCAAGCCATACGTGGTGCTGATGCCGTCGCGCTTTCGCCCAGCCCACGAGCAGGCATTGCAGACCCGCGGCATGCATCCCCCGAAGGAGCTTCTGACCGGGCGACGTCGCTGGATCGGCCAGCGTAAAGACGGTGGCGAGTTTCCATTCGACATGTCGATTCGCTGGTGGATGGTGGCTGGCGGCACCTGCCTGGTTGGCTCGATCGCGGCGGTGTCGGACGAGAGCACCCCCGAGGAGTCGAGCCCCGACGTCAGTGCCACGCACTTCGACACGACGATCGCAGAGGCGATGCCACAGCTCGTCTGGCTCACGAACGCGGCGGGCCAGTTCGAGTACTGCAACCGACGCTGGTACGAGTACGTCGGATTGACCCCGGCAGATCTCGAGCTTATTGGGGAGAAAGGGATAGTGCCTCCGGACGAGCGAGCAGAGTGGATTCAAGAGTGGGTGCAATCGCTCGCAACCGGACAGCCGTTCGAGCGCGAGTGTCATCTGCGGCGCGCCGACGGCGAGTATCGCTGGTTTCTCAATCGCTCGATACCGTTGCGCGACGCGCGCGGCCGCGTGCGTCAATGGTTGGGCACGTCCACCGACATCCACGAGTGGAAGCTCGCCCAGACGCTCATCGCCGCTCAGCGAGACGACCTCGAAGCGCTCGTGATGCAGCGCACGCACGAGCTTCGAGAAACCGTGGCGGCGCTCCAGGCCGAAGCGCAGGCACACGAGAATGCGCAGCTGACGGCGCAGGCGAGCGAACGACGCTTGCAGTCTGCGCTCGACGGCGCGCGCGATTTCGTGTGGGACTACGATTGCCTCACGGGCGAGGTGTATCGGAGCTCGGGGTGGAGCACGATGCTCGGCTACGACGAGGCGCCGTTCGACTCCTCGATCGCGCACTGGATGGAGATCGCGCACCCCGAGGATCAGGTGATCGCGCACCAGGCCTTTCGCGACTTCATCGCCGGAAAGACCGAGTTCCACGATGCCGAGTATCGGCTGCGCGATGCGTCGGGGGCTTGGCGGTGGATTGCGTCGAAGGGAAAGATCGTCGCGCGTGCGGCCGACGGCGCGCCGCTCAGGGCCGCTGGTACGTCAGCCGACATCACCGAGCGCAAGATCGCGGAGGCGGCGCTCGAAACGGCGCGGGAGGAAGCGGAGCGGGCGAGCCGCGCGAAGAGCGAGTTCCTCGAGAACATGAGCCACGAGCTGCGTACGCCGCTCAACTCGATCATTGGCTTCGCGAGCGTGCTCCGGCGCAATCGCTCGCAGAATCTGGGAGCGGGCGAGCTCACGTATCTCGATCGCATTCACGCGAATGGGGTGGCGCTGCTTCGCCTCATCGATGACGTGCTGGACGCCGCCAAGATCGAGGCCGGTCGCATGGAGATCACGATATCGACCGTGCTGCTGGATGAGATGATTCGAGACCTGGTGGCGCAATGCGAGGCGCAGGCGCGCCCGGGTGTTCGCGTGATCGCGGAGCTCCCGTCTCATCCGCTGTACCTTCGCGCCGACGCACTCCGGCTCAGGCAGGTGCTGCTGAATCAGCTCTCCAACGCCATCAAGTTCACCGAGACTGGGAGCATCACCGTCGCCGTCGTGTGCAGCGACGCCAGAGAGCCGCTTCGCATCGAGGTTCGCGATACGGGCATCGGTATCTCGCCCGAGCGCGCCGCGACGATCTTCGACTCGTTCGAGCAGGTGGATTCGGGAACTGCGCGCCTGTACGGCGGAACGGGGCTCGGCCTCGCGATCTCGCGCGCGCTGTGCGAGCAGATGGGGTTCACGCTCACGATGTCGAGCGAGCAGGGAGTCGGCTCCACGTTCACCATCGGGATCGGCCGCCCTGCCGCCACGTAGGCGCGATCAGGGTTGCCGCGGCGCGCCGTAGCGCCAGAGCAGCGCCGCGACCACTATGCCGATGATTGCAGAAGCCACGACATCGCTCAGGTAGTGCGCGTGCGCGAGCAGCCGGCTCACCGCACAGCCCACGGCCACCGCGTACCACACGACCTTCGCGCGCGGGAACAGGCGCGCGAGAATCGCGGCCGCGCCGAAGGCGACCACCGCGTGACTGCTGGGAAATCCGAAGCCGCGCGAGCTGAAGGGGTGATCGCTGAACGCGCGGAACGAGTACGCGCTTCCGTCCTCCGGTGGACGCATGCGGCGCACCGTGATCTTGAGCAGCTCGCCGACAATGCCCGCCGCCGTCGGCGCCCCCGCGAGCAGCGCGGCGCGCCGCCACCATTCCCTGCTCTCGCGATCGTTCAAGGCGAGCGCGATCGCCGCGAGCAGCCAGAATGGGAGATAGCCGAAGGTGCGCAGCATGCGCCCCCAATCCGTCTCGTACACGCGCCCGTATCGCACGTGCTCGGCGACCCACCCATCCGCGAAGAACGAGAGCGCGAACAGCACGATCGCGATCAGCACATCGCGCACGATCGCGCGGCGTGCCGGTGACTCAGAGGTTGTGTGCACGCGACTCCGCAACGGGAAGAAGCTCGTTCAGCAGCGAAGCGGCGCGACTGTCGCGCCCCTCCGGCGGATAACGTACGGCCACTGCTGACATCGTGGAACTCCCGTCATTAGCTTCCCTCCATGAGTTATGATCGGGAGGACGCGCTCGACTATCACGCACGTGGACGGCCCGGAAAGATCGCCGTCGTACCCACCAAACCGCTCGACAATCAACGCGATCTCTCCCTGGCGTATTCGCCCGGTGTCGCCGAGCCGTGTCTCGAGATCAAGCGCAATCCGGATGACGCGTACAAGTACACCGCGAAGGGAAATCTCGTCGCGGTCGTCACGAACGGCACTGCCGTGCTCGGGCTCGGCAACATCGGCGCCCTTGCCTCGAAGCCGGTGATGGAGGGCAAGGCGAATCTGTTCAAGCAATTCGCCGATCTCGACGTCTTCGACATCGAGGTGGGTTCCGAGGTCCCCGACGACCTGATCACCTTCTGCAAGCTGCTCGAGCCCACTGTGGGCGGCATCAATCTCGAGGACATCCGAGCCCCCGACTGCTTCTACATCGAGCAGACGCTGCGTGACGCGCTCAAGATCCCGGTGTTTCACGACGACCAGCACGGCACCGCGATCATCTCGGGCGCGGCGCTGCTGAATGCCCTCGAGCTCGTGACGAAGAACATCGCCGACGTGCGCGTCGTGTTCTCGGGCGCCGGCGCCGCCGCGCTGTCCACGGCCGAGCACTATGTGCGGCTGGGCGTGAAGCGCGAGAACATCGTCATGTGCGATCTTCACGGCGTCGTCTACGCCGGGCGTACGGTCGCCATGGATCCATACAAGGCGCGGTTCGCGCGCGACACGCCCATGCGCACCATCACCCAGGCACTCGTCGGCGCGGATGTCTTCGTCGGACTCTCGGCCGGCGGCGCCATCACCGGCGCGATGATCGCCGGCATGGCGGACCGTCCCATCATTTTTGCGCTCGCGAACCCGGTTCCCGAGATCCTGCCTGATGAGGTGCGCGCCGTGCGCACCGATGCGATCATCGCGACCGGCCGTTCCGACTATCCCAATCAGGTCAACAACGTCCTCGGCTTCCCGTTCATCTTCCGCGGGGCGCTCGATGTGCGCGCGACGCAGATCAACGAGGAGATGAAGATGGCGGCGACGCGCGCGCTCGCGTCGCTCGCGAAGCAGGGCGTGCCCGACAGTGTCGCGCGACTC
>JAQBQC010000226.1 GCA_028287205.1 Gemmatimonadota bacterium | reverse complement strand
GCGCCCGCGGGCACCATCGCCTGCACGATGTTCGTCTCGGGCATCCTGGCGGCACTCATGCGCCAGAAGCGCGCCTCGATCTGGGCGACGATGGCATCATCGCGCACGAGCTCGCGCCCGAAGAGCTTCGCGATCGCGGGGCGCGTGCGATCGTCGGCGGTGGGACCGAGCCCGCCGGTGGTGATGACGGCGCCCGTGCGCTCGATCGCGTCGCTCACCGCGGCGGCAATCTTGTCGGCGTCGTCGCCGACTGTCGTACGATGCACGATCTCGACGCCGATGGCCGCGAGCGCGCGCGCGAGGTACGCGGCGTTGGTGTCGATGGTGAAGCCGAGCAGCAGCTCGTCACCGATGGTGAGTATTTCGATTTGCACGAGAAGAGGGGCGAGAGCTAAATGCGTACACGAATCAAACCAATGGAACGAATTCAATCTTGCGCGATTCTTCCTCTCGCTTGCGCAGGCCGTTCAATTCCTGTCCTCTCTCACCGTCGGGTTCGATTCGTTCCATTGGTTCGATTCGTGTACCGCGGTTCTCTCACGCCGTCCGCCGCAGATACAGCAGCTGCGAATACAGCGTGAGCGCGACGGCCACGATCATCGACACGATGTTCACGAGGCCGTTGAAGTATGCGAAGCCTATCCACCACGGGCCGTGCCAGTGGTATTGCGCGGCGGCGGTGGCGGCTGCGAACCAGAAGAAGGTCGCGCCCACCCAGGTCCACTGGAACCCGGTTTTCCACTTTCCCATGCGACTCGCTGCGATGATCTCACCGCGCCTCGCGGCGAACGCGCGGTAGATGGTCATGAACGCCTCGCGTCCGAGCACGACGGCGATGATCCACCACGGAAGCCCGAATACGCCGAAGGGCGTGACGTACGGAAAGACTGCGTGGGTTCCGGGACCACCAGGACCGACACCGTAGATCGCCCCGTTCTCGATGATGACCGGATGGGGCGACCAGAGGGAGAGCGATCGACCCGACCCGACGAGGATGAACATCGGGATGAACGTCGCGAGGAGCAGCAGCTTGTCGGCGATCGGGTCGAGGAGCTTGCCGAGATCGGTGACCATGCCGTGCGTGCGGGCCAGCTTTCCGTCGTAGTAATCGGTGATCGCAACGACGAGAAAGAGCACGAAGGCGAAGAGGCGCGCATCCCAGCGCTCGATGAACGGGAGCGCGGCGACAACTGGTGCGGCGAAGATGCGGGCGACGGTGAGCGCGTTGGGGAGATTCATCGCGCTCCGCCGCGCGCCGTCAGGCGAGCGTCTTCAGTACGAGCTTGCTCACCGCCTTGAGCGTGTCGAATACTCCGTCTCCCGTGACCGCGACTGCTTCGAAGTATGGTGCCCGCTCCACCCACTCTCCAGTGGGAATTTGATCGATGAGATTCTCTCCCGCGTGGTATGGATCGGGAGCTATCCGCTGCCTCTGCGACTCGAACACTTCGAACCCGGGGTTGAGCGCGGCCTGCAGCTCGCCGAGCGGCGCCGCGTTCGGAAGATCGCGTTTGTTGTACTGGATCACGAACGGCATCGTGGAGAGATCATACCCGTACTCCTGCATGTTCTCGTACAGGTTCTGCATCGCTTCCTGGTTCGCCTCCATTCGCTCCACCTGCGAATCGGCGACGAACACGATTCCGTCCACGCTCTTCAGAATCAGCTTCCGGCTCGCATTGTAGTATACCTGGCCGGGAACTGTGTAGAGATGGAAGCGGGTCTTGAATCCGCGAATCGTGCCCAGATCGACGGGAAGAAAATCGAAGAAGAGCGTGCGCTCGGTTTCCGTCGCGAGCGAAATGAGCTTTCCACGAGTGTTCGGCTGCACGCGTCCGTACACGTGCTCGAGATTCGTGGTCTTGCCGCCGAGCCCCGGACCGTAGTACACGATCTTGCAGGAGATTTCGCGGGCGGCGTAGTTGATCATCGACATCGCTTGTGTCCTTCGCTACTGAAACAGTCGATCGATCTCATCCTCGGCGCCCGCCAGGATGTTCGGCTGATGCATGGTATCGCGTGCCCGCTGGAACATCGCGGTGAAGAGGCGGGCCAGCTCCTCCACCGTTCCCTTCACCTTGAGTCGAACGAGTCCGAGCGTCGTGCGATTGTCGAAGAGGACGACGAGAATCACGCGCCGCGCGATGTCCACGAGATACATCGACTCCTGCTCGCCCTGATGGAAGAGGGAGCTGAACTCGGTCTCGCCGATGAGGCGCGCGAGCTGGTCGTTCGCGCTGAAGTCGGCGGCGGTGAGCGTGGCGAACGAGGTGGCGTCGAAGCGCGGCTGCTCGCCGACGGTGGCGACGAGTTGCCCGGAGCGATCGACGAGCATCGCGCAGCGGGCATTGCTGTCGTATAAGAACTGCTGGAGCGATCGCATGATCGCTCCGAGGTCATCTTCGGTGAATGACCAGCTGGCAGCACCAACGGGCATTAATGGTCCTTCAGACGAGGGACTGTTCCATTCGGCGCAAAAGACGCTCGCCACGACGGCGCAGCTTGGGACGTGTCTCCCAGGCTACGTAGTCACGCAGAAGCACCACGTTCTGGGCACTTGCCGTCCCCCCGATGTGCCCCAAAGCCGCCAAACGGCGCCAGGCGCTCGTGCTGAACAGGTTGTACCGGTCACGATGGGTCTGTTGAGTCCAGACGATTAAACCCACCACAACGCCACCGGCGAAACCGGCTCCAACGGCCTTCCAGCTTACGCGTGCCATTACATCTCCCGTCGTGCAGAAAGTGCCTGGGCGATCGTCACCCCGTCCGCATACTCGAGATCACCGCCCACCGGGATCCCGCGCGCGATGCGCGAGATCATGGGAACGTGCGTCGAGAGCTGCCGTTGCACGTACAGCGCCGTCGCCTCGCCTTCGAGGCTGGGATTCGTGGCGATGATCACCTCGCGCACCGTTCCCGGCGCAACACGCTCGACGAGCCGCTCGACGTTGAGATCCTCCGGACCCACGCCGTCGAGCGGCGACAGACGGCCACCGAGCACGTGATAGACGCCGCGGAATTCGCCCGCACGTTCGATCGCGCCTATGTCGCTCGCTTCTTCGACGACGCACACCACTGCATGATCACGCCGCCCGTCCGCGCAGATGTCGCAGGGGTCGTCCTCGGTGAGATTGGCGCAGATGGAGCAGCGGTGCACCCGCTCGGCGAGCCCGCCAAGTGCGTCCGCCAGCCGCCGGCTCTGCTCCGGCGGCTGGCGAAGCAAATGGTAGGTGAGTCGAAGCGCGGTTTTGCGCCCGATCCCCGGCAGCCGCGAAAGCTCGGTTGCCAGCTCGTCGATCGCGGACATCAGAAGGGCATCTTGAACGGGAGATTGAGCCCGCCGGTGACCTTCTGCATCTCCTCCTGCGCGGCCGCCGCTGCCTTCTTCTGCACCTCGGTGATCGCGACGAGCACGAGATCCTCGAGCATCTCCACGTCCGAGGCATTCACCGCTGCGGGATCGATCTGAATGCGCTTGATCTGCCCCTTTCCGTCGGCGGTGGCCGTGACCATCCCGCCTCCGCTCGTCGCGGTGAGCGTGAGCTTCTCCATCTCTTCCTGCATTTGCTGCAAGCGCCCCTGCATCTGCTGCGCCTGCTGAAGCATCTTCATGAAATCAGCCATGACATCCCGAAGAAAAGTGGCCTGCGGAGCCGCAAGCTACCGTGTGGAAGAGTCGCGCCGCAACGCGTGCGCGCGCATCAATCCATGAGCTCGAGATCCAGCTCGCGCACTGCCGCGTCGAGTGCCGGATCTCTGCGCCGCAGCGACGAGAGCCGCTCCGCCTTCACGGCCTCTGCCGTGAGCCGGCGCGTCGCGCCCTCGCGCGGTGGTGGAGCGAATGGCACGCGCACCTCAATGCGCGTGACGCCCTCCAGCACCGCACCGATCGCCAGCACGAGCTCGCGCGCGCCGTTCGTGATCGGCGCCTCCATGTGTGAGAAGTCCGCCCCGAGCTCGAAGGTGATCTCGCCCGCGGGCGACACTTCCGACGGTGTCGCGTGCTCGAGCGCGGCGGCGAGCGTCATGCGCCCATCCGCGCGCAGCCGCGCGAGAATCGACTCCCAGCGCTCGCGCAGCGCCGCCACCGTGAGCGGTGGACGCTCGTCCGGCTGCGCGACCACTGGCGCACTGCTCTCCGCTGGCGCGCTCTCGCGCGGCGTGCGCGCGGGCGCAGGCGCCGGCGAGCGTGGCG